>JAGLDK010000044.1 GCA_023145615.1 Ichthyobacteriaceae bacterium
TGCTAGTTTTTACAGTTCTTTATAAAATTTATGCTTGTTTGCTTTCTCTTTTTTCTTGTCGGCGTAATAATTAAACCCAATCATTACCAAAAATAAAATGATGTATTCGTACCATCTAAGCAAAAGTGTATCCATAATATCAACTCCATCTTTGTAATATGCTTTAGCAACCGTTCCGGCAATGTAAAGTATTAAAAATGTTATGCTTTTTAAGAAAATTATTTTTAATTTATTGTTTATCATTTAATATTTTTTGAGCTGTTATTTTATCTTCTGCCAGTTGAAGTTTTAGTTCGTCTAGTCCGTTGAATTTTTTTTCATCTCTTATTCTATCAACAAAAGCAATTTTTATATTTTTATGATAAATATTGCTATCGAAATCAAAAATATTTACTTCAATAGTTTTTCCTATACCGTTTACAGTTGGCCTAACTCCAATATTAAGCATACCTTTATAACGCATATTTTCAACTTCAACATACACAGCATAAACTCCATTTTGAGGAATAAGTTTGTAGCTTTCGTTAATTATAATATTGGCTGTTGGAAATCCAATTTTGTTTCCTATTCTTTTTCCTTCTCCAACCTTGCCCGAAATAGTATATTTTCTGCCCAAAAAATTCGATGCCTTTTTTACATCGCCTTCATCAATCAAGGCTTTTCTTATTTTTGTTGAACTAACCGAAATATCATCAATGTCTTGTGCCGAAATTTCCTCAACATCAAAACCATATAACGGACCGTATTCTTTTAAATGACTGAAACTACCTTCTCTGTTTCTTCCAAATTGATGATCGTAGCCAATAATTAATTTCGAAGTTCCAATTTTGTTAACCAAAATATTTTGTACAAATTCAAGAGAAGTTTTTCTCGAAAATTCTTTCGAAAACGGAAGTATTAATAAATGATCGATATTAGTTTTTCTGAGAAGTTCAATTTTCTCATCAATAGTATTAATAAGTTTTATGTCGATGTCTTTTTGAAGCACCATTCTGGGATGTGGAAAAAAAGTAAGCAATACACTTTCTCCACCTATTTGTTTTGCAGAATCAACCAACTTTTTTAATATAGTTTGATGTCCAATATGCACACCATCAAACGTACCAGTAGTAACTACGGCATTGTTTAATTTCGTAAACTCCTCTAATGAATTATAAACCTTCAAGTTGATTTTTTTTGTGATTTTCAGTTTGCAAAAGTAGTATATTTTAATACATCAAGCAAAGCCTAATTTGTTAAGTAGTAGATGGTTTATAAAACTGATATTGTATTTGTTAGTTCATATATTTAATACGGAATTTTACAATTAATCCTAACGATCTAATTATCATCCAAACTGTAAAAGCAATCCATATTCCGTGTAGTTTTAATTCGTAAAAATCGGCAATAAAAATAGTAGGAGCAAAACCAATAAATGTGGCAGTTAAAAGTAAGTTTCTTAAATATTTTGCTTCTCCTAAACCTTTAAAAATACCATCGAAAGTAAACGCTATTGCATTAATAGGTTGCATAATAATAACCATCCAAAAAACACTGTAAAACACGTTTAGTACTTCGGTGTTAGATGTAAAAAGTTTGCCAATAAAAGTGTATCCAATTGCGTAAACTCCACCAAGTATAATAGAAATTAGTATTGCATACTTGCTTAAATCTACTCCTAACTTCCAAAGTTTTTTATAATCTTTTGCACCAAGTAATTTACCTGAAATTGCGTTTCCAGCATTTGCATATCCATCAATAAAGAATGACGAAAACAACCAAATATTCATAGCTATTGTTTGTGCTGCAATATATTCGGCACCATAACCAGTAGCGTATTTGTTGGCTAAATAAATGGCATAGTTTAAAGCCACAGTTCTTAAAAATAAATTTAAACTCATTTTTAAAAGAGTACCTAATTCGGGGTGTATTTGTTTGCCAATTTTTAACGAAAATTGTGTTTTTGTAGTTAGTACCCAAATACTCATTATCATCATTAAAAATTGGGCTACTAAACTAGCATAAGCAGCACCTTCAATACCCATTGCCGGAATTGATTTGTATCCGAAAACCAATAATAAATCGAGGCTAATGTTTACTAATCCGCCAATTATACTAATATACATTGCGTATTTGGTATTTTGCAAACCTTGTAATGCTCCAAAAATTGAGAATGTAATTAACGTAAACGGAAACCCAAATGCTCGTATTTTAAAATACGATACTGCATAATTTAAAACCAAACCATCAGCGTTGTAGTATTTAAAAATTTCTACAGCAAATATTGATGTTACGTAATACACAATTAAACTTAAAATCAGGTTCATGAAAATTGTTTGAGAAATCAACGTTTTAGTGTTTTCTACTTTTCCTGCACCTAAATTCTGAGATGTTAATGATGAAATTGCTGTTTTAGTTTGAGCAAGTACCCAAATTAATGCCGATAAAAAAGAACCTGCAATACCTACAGCTGCAAGTACCTCGGTTGAGTTATTTGGTATGTTTCCTACAATTGCAATATCGCTAAGCGAAATTAAAGGTTCGGCAATACCTGCTAAAATTGAAGGCAGAGCTATTTTGTTTATTTCTTTAAGCGATATTTTATTACTCATAATTTGTGTTAGTGTGTTTTTTGCAAAGGTAATTTTTTTGATGAACTTCAATAACATCAAGTAGTAGTTGCAATACTCTGTTATAATATCAATTATCAATGTGCAATTATCAATTTAATACTCTAAAAATCAGTAAAATAAAGTATTAAGTAGATGGAGTGTTTCTAAGTCTAATTTTGTTGATTTGCAGCGTGTTACGGCAAAAGTAACGGGCTATTAAGTTGAGTAATTATAAAAGTATGTTTAAAATTAATAGTGTTATACTGTTCGCTTATAATTGCTTTATTTTTTAAATATAAGAATGAAAAATACGGTATTAGTTCAGTTTACGGATAAGTAATGGTTTTAATAGAAAAACATACGTTTATATATTTGATTTTTATAATTTCATAAACTATTATTAGTTAATGTATTGTTAACTAGTTTAATGTGTAATGTTTCTATAAAGTAAAAAATTGATAAAATGCTTGAAAAACTTCTTATTGCTATTAATGCATCTTTACATGCCGGAGGGGAAATAATGAAAATTTATAACTCAGAATTTGATGTTGAATATAAGGAAGATGAAAGTCCACTTACAATGGCCGATAAAAATGCACATGATTTAATTGAAGGGTACTTGTTAAAAACTAATATTCATATTTTAAGTGAGGAAGGAAAACATGAAAGCTATGATGTTAGAAAAAAATGGAACGAACTTTGGATTGTTGATCCGCTTGATGGAACTAAAGAATTTGTAAAACGCAACGGAGAATTTACTGTAAATATTGCGTTGGTTGAGAATAATATACCAGTAATAGGTGTAATTTATGTTGCTGCAACTAATGTGCTATATTTTGCCGAAAGCGAAATTGGTGCATTTAAAATTGTAGATATAAAACCAGATTTTGTAGCAGATAGTTTGTCTGATTTATTGTCGATAGCCAAACAGTTACCTCTTACAAAAAGTAACGATATTTATACTGTTGTTGGTAGTAGATCTCATCAATCGGCCGATACTCAAGAGTATTTTAATTCATTAAGAACTGATCATGGAGATATTAAAATTATGTCGATTGGAAGTTCTTTAAAATTATGCATGGTTGCCGAAGGAATTGCCGACGAATATCCAAGATATGCACCTACAATGGAGTGGGATATTGCAGCTGGGCAAGCAATAGTTACAGCTTCGGGCGGAAAGGTTATTGATTACGAAACTAAAAAGACTCTTTTATATAACCGAGAAAATTTACTTAATCCGTGGTTTACTGTAAGCTCTAGTAATGTACTTATTTCAGATTAAAAACCAATAAATTATGTTCGATTACGATATTCATAAAATTATTTTGCTACTGGTGCTTGTTGCCATTGTAGTATTTATGGTTATGGATAAAGTTAAGCCTAGTTTAGTGTTTGCTGTTGGTATTGTTACGTTAATTACTACCGGCACAATTACAACTAACAACTACATGAATGGGTTGGCAAATCAATCGGTAATGTCAATTTTTTTATTAATTTTTATAACGGTCGGTATTCGGAGAAATTTTGATATTATGAGTTTCTTCGATTCGTTGTTTGGTACACATAATTCTCGATTATCATTTGTTTTTAAATTAACATCAAGCGTTGCAATAATGTCGTCGTTTATGAACAATACACCCATTGTTGCAATGATGATTCCTTATGTTTCTAAAACTGCAAAACGCTACGGGGTATCTCCATCAAAATTACTTCTTCCATTGTCGTTTGCTGCTATTTTAGGAGGGATGATAACCGTAATTGGTACGTCAACAAACTTGGTGCTAAACGGTATGTTAATTGCAAATAACGAACCTCCTTTTAAATTTTCCGATTTTTTTATTCCTGGTATTTTAGTTACCGGAGTAGGGGTTTTATATATGTCGATATTTTCGGGAAAATTACTTCCAAATAATCCAACAGCTATAACCGAAATAAAACGTAAAAAGAAAGAATATTTTATAGAAACCCGATTAGTTGAAAATAGTATTTCAATTGGTAAAACAGTTAGAGATGCACAGCTTAGAAACTTGCCTGGAGTTTATTTATTAGAAATTTTAAGAGGTAAAAAACTAATAACACCTGTATCTCCAAACGAAGTTTTAGAAGCCGATGATTGTTTGATTTTTGTTGGTAACACAAACAAAGTTATTGATTTGTTAAACCATCGTAAAGATTTGGTATATTCTAAATCAACCGATGATGTTGAATTAGAAAAATTAAATATTATTGAAGTTGTAATACCTGTTAATTCAAGTTTAAACGGCAAAACTATAAAGAAAAGTAATTTCAGAAACAACTTCGATTCAACTGTAATTGGAGTACATAGAAATGGAGAAAATTTAAGTGGAAAAATAGGAGATATTACTCTGAAATATGGCGATTTACTTTTAATGGTTATTGGAAAATATTTTAGCGATAAAACCGATAACAACAAAGATTTATACATTGTATCGATGTTGCCAAAAAAAGTGTATTCAAGTAAAAAACGTAAGCAATGGTTTTTTATTTTTTCTACTATTTTAATGATAATAAGTTACTTTTTAAGCATACCATTAATCGAAATTTTAATGCTGATTGTGGTTTTAATGTTCTTGTTTAAATTCTTAACTATTGATGAAATTAAACAGAATTTCGATTTGCATTTACTTATAATTTTGGCAAGTGCAATTACTCTTGGCAAGGCATTAATCGACACCGGATTGTCGAATGATATTGTAGTTATATACAATAGCCTTTTTTATTCGTATGGTTCTTATACCATGCTAATAGGTTTGTATTTTTTAACTTTAATACTAACATCTTTTGTTACTAATATTGCGGCAGTTTCCATAACATTTCCTTTAGCATATTCAATAGTTCAGGAATTAAATATTGATGGAACGCCCTTTTATTTAGCCATTGCTTTTGCCGCTTCAGCTGCGTTTTTAACCCCCGTTAGTTATCAGACTAATCTAATGGTTTATGGTCCGGGTTCGTATAATTTTCGTAACTTCATTAAGTTTGGTACACCAATGGCTATAATATATTCAATAACAATACTTTTGTTTATTGCCCTAAAATATAATTTACTATGATTGAAGAAACACTAAACATTATTCCGCACAAACATACTATCCAAAAGTTAGATAGAAACAAGCTTAATAATCATAAGTCGTTTGTAATATGGTTAACCGGATTATCAGGTTCGGGTAAATCAACTATTGCTAGTTCTGTTGAACGTAAACTTCATCAGCTTGGAGTTAGAACTTATATTTTAGACGGAGACAATGTTAGAAACGGACTTAATAAGGATTTAGATTTTACATCAAAAAGTAGAGAAGAAAATATACGACGCATAGCCGAACTTTCGAACTTATTTATTGATTCGGGCACGGTTGTTATTTCTGCATTTATTTCTCCTTTCGAAAAAGATAGAGCTGGAGTTAAAAGCACAGTTGGTACAAATAATTTTGTAGAAGTTCATGTTGATTGTCCGCTTGAAATATGCGAACAACGAGATGTAAAAGGACTTTATAAAATGGCTAGAAATGGAGAAATAAGCAATTTTACAGGAATAAGTTCTCCTTTTGAGGTTCCTACAAAACCCGATGTTATTGTTAATACTCATTTTCAGACTTTAAACGATTGTACTGCTGATGTTATGAAATTGATTAACCAAAAATTAGAATTAAAATAGTGTCAATAATTTAAAAGTATTGTAAACCCTACTATATTTTTATTCAACATTCCGTTATTTATAAATTAACAATGTGCAATTATCAATTTAATACTCTAAAAATAAGTAATATAGGATGTTAAATAGTTGTAGCGTTTTTAATGCCTTACATTGTTAATTTACAGTGTGTTACGGATAAAATTAACGGGGTATTACTATATTGATACAACAACTTTAATAATATTTACTATGAATAATTACAATTTAAACCACTTGAAAGAGCTAGAATCGGAAGCTATTTACGTTTTGCGTGAAGTAGCATCTCAGTTTCAGAACCCTGCAATTTTATTTTCAGGAGGAAAAGATTCAATAATACTTACACACTTAGCCTTAAAAGCTTTTTATCCTGCTAAAATTCCTTTTCCATTAGTTCATATCGATACAGGTCATAATTTTCCTGAAACAATAAAATTCAGAGATGATATTGTTGATAGATTGGGTGCTAGGCTAATTGTAGGTTCAGTACAAAACACTATAAACGATGGAAAAGTAAGAGAAGAAAGTGGAAGAGATGCAAGCCGAAACGCTTTGCAAACTGTTACTTTATTAGATGCTATTGAAGAAAATAAAATTGATTGTGCAATTGGTGGAGCTCGTAGAGATGAAGAGAAATCAAGAGCCAAAGAACGATTCTTTTCTCATAGAGACGAATTCGGACAATGGAACCCAAAGCATCAACGTGCCGAATTATGGAACTTGTTTAATGGTAGAATGAATTCGGGAGAACATTTCAGAGCATTTCCTATTAGTAATTGGACTGAAATGGATGTTTGGCAATATATTCTTTCAGAAGGTATTGATGTGCCATCGTTGTACATTGCTCATAACCGAGAAGTTGTTTGGAGAAATAACACTTGGTTACCTTATTCTGATTTAATAAAACTACGCCCGGAGGAAGAGATAGTAGAAAAATTAGTGCGTTTCAGAACTCTTGGAGATATAACAATTACCGGAGCAATTGAATCGGGTGCCGATTCGTTAACAAAAGTTGTTGTTGAGGTTGCATCATCTCGTCAAACCGAAAGAGGTAATAGATCAGACGATAAGCGTTCTGAAACATCAATGGAAGATAGAAAAAGATTAGGGTATTTTTAATATGCTATATCAACTAAAATATAAAAATGGTTATTAGTTAAAATTTAAACTTGACTTAATAATCCAAAAATATTATTAAAAACTATATAAGCTAAAATGCTAAAAAGTTGATGTAGTTTTTAATACAAATACCCCCAAAATTATGAATGATAAAAACATGGAGTTACTGCGGTTTACAACTGTAGGTAGTGTAGATGATGGAAAAAGTACATTAATTGGACGTTTGCTTTACGATTCGAAATCGATATTTGAAGATCAATTAGATTCAATTAAAGAATCGAGTAAAAAAAAGGGAATAGATCATATTGAATTTGCTTATTTAACCGATGGTTTAAAAGACGAAAGAGAGCAAGGAATTACTATTGATGTGGCATACAGATATTTTACCACACCAAAGCGTAAGTTTATAATTGCCGATACTCCTGGACATATTGAGTACACCAGAAACATGGTTACAGGTGCATCAACAGCCAATTTAGCATTGATTTTAATTGATGTTAGAAATGGTATTGTTGAGCAAACTAAACGTCACTCTTTTATAGCATCGTTGTTACAAATTCCGCACGTAATTGTATGTGTTAATAAAATGGATTTGGTTAATTATAGCAAAGAAGCTTATGAAAAAATAGTTGCCGATTATACTGATTTTGCAGCTAAACTTGAAATTAAAGATGTAAGATTTGTGCCAGTAAGTGCTCTTTTTGGAGATAATATTGTTAACCGAAGCGAAAACATGAATTGGTTTCAAGGTTCAACACTAATTAATACTCTTGAAACAATACATATAGGGTCTGATCAAAATCATATCGACTGTCGTTTTCCGGTGCAGAGAGTTATCCGCCCTCATTCTGATGAGTTTCATGATTACAGAGGTTATGCTGGACGAATTGCTGGAGGTGTTTTTAAACCAGGCGATAAGGTAGCAGTTTTGCCATCGGGCTTTACCACCGAAATTGAAAAAATTGATACTTTTGATGGAGAATTAGATGTTGCTTATGCGCCAATGTCGGTTACGTTATTGTTGAAAGATAATTTGGATGTTGCGCGTGGAGATATGATTGTACGTGTAAATAATCAGCCTGAATCTACTCAGAATTTAGATGTTATGTTGTGTTGGCTAAATAAAAAAGGGCCAATAAGTAGAGCAAAATATTATTTAAAACATACATCAAAAGAAGTTAGAGCAATGATAAAAGATGTTGTTTATAAAGTTGATATTAATACTTTGCACCGAGAGGAGGGAAGTAGCGATATTAAAATGAATGATATTGCCAGAGTTAAACTTCGTACTACCGAGCCTCTTTTTGTAGATTCGTACAGACGAAATAGAAGTACAGGAAGTTTTATTTTAGTTGACGAAGCTACTAACGAAACCGTTGCAGCTGCAATGATAATTTAGTTGATATAAAAAATTGCTTTTAATAAAAAAGGGTTAATGTTTAAATTTAAACATTAACCCTTTTTTATTTAGCTTGTTTGTAAAAACAGAACAGTCACAGTATTGTTTCATCTATTCATTGTTTTTATAAAGAAATATTACTCAAAAACAAACTCTTTTACTGGGTAATAATTATTCGATTTGTCAATATCAGTCATCCCATTCTCAACATCAATACCTATAATTTCAATATCGTTTATATTATAATTAATGGTAAATGAATATTTAGGATAAACCCACGGCCATGCTTTTTGTACAATAGTATTTGTGGTTGGTTTTACTCCTCTCATAATTCTTAGTGGAATGTAATATTTAACTTTTTTTCCATTTTTCAGAATCATTGTAATGTCAATAGGCATTGGTATATCTCCTAATTTTTCAATATTAATTTTCGTGTTATTATCGGCAGTTGATACAAGTTTTATAGCATAATCAATATGTTGAGTTGTGTAAATCCACTTATCTAAATACCACTGTAATTGAATGCCTGAAACCTTTTCGGCAACACGTTTAAAATCATTTGGATTAGGGTGTTTAAATTTCCATTTATCAAAGAAATTCAACATTGTAGTTTTCATGTTTTCAGTACCAATAATATATTCTAATTGAGCCAAAAATATCGAACCTTTTGTATAACTAGCTCTACCGTATGCGTAGTTACTGTTGTATAAATCGGCACCTGTTGACATTGCCTCTTCCTTACCCGATTTTTGTAGTCTGTAATAACCTTCGTAAGCTTTTTCAAACGGATTAGCACCTTCTTTTCCAAACAAATAATTCATTGTTAAATCTTCGGCCCACGAAGTAAACCCTTCGTCCATCCACGAATATTTTTGTTCGTTCATACCCAATACACCATAATACCACGAGTGCATTGATTCGTGCACAGCCAAGCCAACAAGTCCTTTAATATCGGCTCCGTTTCCTAAAATTAATGTCGACATTGGATATTCCATTCCTCCATCTCCACCTTGCACAAAACTGAATTGTTTATATGGATATTCTCCAAAGTTTTTATTCATAAACTTAAAAGCCAAAACCATTTTTTCTTCTAAAACTTTCCAGTTTTTAGTGCGTTTTTCATTTCCTTTTTTATATAAAAAATGGAAATCAGTTTTATCGTTAAGTTTAACAATATCGTGTATGTAATCAGCATCGGCACCCCATGCAAAATCATGTACATTATCGGCAACAAAATGCCATTTCAAACGACTTTTTTTAGATTTTGTAGCCGAATATCCGTGTCCAATTTCTTTAGGATTTTGCAAAATTCCGGTACCTCCAATAGTGTATTTGCTATCAATATCAATAGTAACATCAAACTTTCCGTAAACTCCAAAAAACTCACGCGCTATATATGGATTTATATGCCATCCTTCATTATCGTATTCCGCCATTTTAGGATACCACTGAGTCATTGATAATTTAACACCCTCTTTGTTATCTCTACCCGTACGACGTATTTGTAAAGGTATTTGAGCCTCGTTTTTTAAACTGAATGTAGCTTTGCCTCCTGGTTTAATAGCTTTGTTTAAAGTAACTTCTAAAATAGTACCCTCAACTTTCCATTTTACCGATTTGTTATTTTGTTTAAGTTCAATTATTTTCTGATAACCAATTTCATCATCAGTTAATTTGCTTATTCTTGTTCCAATTCTTCCATCAGGGTCGGGTAGGTTTTGCTGACGTACATCCATCTCGCTTCCAGGCTGAAATGCATTGTAATACAAATGAAAGTAAACCTTATGTAAATTGTCGGGCGAATTGTTGTAATAAGTAATTTCGGTTTCTGCCGTGTACTTATTATTTTCAACATCCATTTTTACATTCATGTTGTAATTTATTTTTTGTTGCCAATATGTGTTTTGAGCAACAGCATTATTTAGCAACATAATACTAAATAGTGCAAGCATTAATTTTTTCATATTAATATTTGTTTAGATTTCAATACCAAAAAAAATTGATTTAGTGTATTTAACTTATTACAATTAATAAACAAACCTTTACAATCCATAATTTAAGATTGTAAAGGTTTGTTATATATTATCGTGCAATTTCAATTTTTGCTTTCTTGTTTTTAATTTTCTTTCCATCAACAAGCTTTAATAGTTTGTTAATTTTAGATTCATTAATTGCCACATATGCAAAAAAATCTTTCACCTCAATAAGTCCGATATCTCCTTTTTCCAGTTCTCCTATTTTAGATAAAAAACCAACAATATCAATTTTGTTTATTTTATCCTTTTTACCTTTTCCGATAAATAAAGTAGCCCATTCGGGTTTTGTTGGCAACGAAATATCTCGTGGTATGTAATAAGTTTCTATTGATTGAGAAACATAATCGGGTTGATTTTCCTCTTTCGATAAAATAATATATGCTGCACCCTCAGCTTTCATTCTTGCAGTACGTCCGTTACGGTGCGTAAAAGCATCTTCTTTCGATGGTAAATGATAATGGATAATATGTTTTATTTCCGGAATATCAAGTCCACGAGAAGCCAAATCGGATGTTACTAATATTTTAGAACTTCCATTACGGAACTTAGTTAAAGTACGTTCTCTGTCCATTTGTTCCATTCCTCCGTGGAAAAAAGTAGATGTAATACCGTTTTTATTCAAGTATTCATTAACTCTTTCAACAGCCTCTCGGTGGTTACAAAACACCAAAATAGATTCGTTACCTAAATCGCATAAAAGATCAAATAAAGCAGGAAGCTTATCTTTTTCTTCAGAAATAACTTTCTTTAACGATAAACCTTTTATTTGTTTACCTTGTTGTAAATAATTTAATTCTACGCTATCTACAATACCTGTAAAAGCAGGTATTTCGTCGGTTTTAGTAGCCGATGTTAATATGCGTTTATTAATAGCAGGTAGTTTTTCAATAATAAATTTCATGTCGTCATGAAATCCAAATTCTAAAGCCTTATCAAACTCATCAAGTACAATAGTTGTAATTTCCGAAGCATCAAAAGTTTCTTTATCTAAGTGGTCGGCAATTCTACCGGGCGTACCTATAATTATAGCAGGTGGATGAACTAAACTCTTTCTTTCTATTGAAAATGAGTGTCCACCATATAAACAGTTCGATTTAAAACCGGTACCCATGCTTTTAAATACCGATTCAATTTGCAATGCAAGCTCACGCGATGGAGCCAAAACAATTGCCTGAACCGCAGTAATGTCTTTGTTTAAATTATGTAATATTGGAAGTAAGAAACCAAGAGTTTTTCCTGATCCTGTTGGCGACAGCACCACCATATTGTCCTCTTTATCAAAAGTATTCAATACCGAAGTCTGCATTTCATTTAATGCTTCGATGCCTAATTTGTTTAGAATCGCATCTGTTATTTGTGATTTTATTTGCATTTTACAAAGATATAATATTATTAAGTAAGGATGAAGTTGTAAAAACTATCGCCTTTAAGATAACTATACAGTGTAATTTACAAAATATAAATTGTATAACTTGTTTACTTTCAATAACTTGTTGTTGTAAAACTTGTTAGTATGATCTATACCCTATCGATATATAAATTGTGGAAAAATTTTAGTTACAGCAAGCAAACTGTTGTTGCGTCTAATTTGGGTGTAATTGTATTATTGATAGCCGAATATTTAAAGAATTTATTAACCATTGTTTCGGTTTCAGAAACTAATACTATTATAGGTGCAATTTTAGTATTGATTATTAATTTGTATTCGGTTTTAGTTTTTAGCACTTTAAAGATTAGTAGGATTATTGTTATTGCAATTTTTCTTATTTCAATAACTTCAATTTCGTTATTATCGCACGGTTTTTTTAGTGCCACTTCAATTTATTATTTACTTTTTTTTGTAATCATATCTTTTAATTTACGTAAGCAAACATTAAATTTTGTTTTGGTAATAATTTCTGTATTCGGAATTATTTTTGCCGAAAAATTAAACTTTGTTGAGGTTTTAGAATACAGTAGTAATTTCGAAAGAGATATAAACTACGTTGTATCTACTGTAATTACTGTTTTATATATAATGATTGTTTTTAAGTTTTTGTTTTTTAAATATAAAACCAAAAATATTGCCTTAACATTTAAGGCAAATCAGCTTGAAACTATAAATGAGATTTTAATTAAAGACAATTTTAAATCCGATTTTTCATTGCAAACAAAACAACAGTTGTTAGAAGAAATTTCAAAGGAAATAATTAAACATTCAAACAGAGTTATTGATGATACTAAAAGTCAATATTTGTCATTTTCTCACTTCAGTTCAATTAAAAAATCAGCATTTAAGCTTAAAAGTTTAATTGATGATAATATTGATTTTAACTATTCTACATCTAATACTACTGTTAGCACAAATGTTAATAATTTAAAACTTAATGTTAGTTATGTGCAACTAAACACGGTTATAAATAATACTATAAATACATTTAAATTGAAAGCAAAAAGTAATGGTTTGAAATTTAAAATTGTGATGGGGTTAAAGTCTGAGATGTTTATTGAAACCGATTTAAAAAGATTTATTCAAATACTAGAATCATTATTAGAAAATGCAATTAAAACTTCGGCAAAAGGTATAATAACCATTAATGTTTCTTTATATCAAACTTCGGAAAATAACTTGCTTAAAATTAATTTTGCATATAATAGTTTGAATTTCGAAGAAGTTGAACAAACTGATTTTTTCAACACGTTTACTCAAGCCGATTATACAATTACCCAATCTAATGGAAGCGTTGGACTTGCTTTTGCCAAAAAAATTGCTAAAGATATAAATGGTTATTTAAAGCTGATTAATTCAACTAAAGTTAGTACCGAATTCGAGTTCGGACTTAATTGTATGCCAATTGAAATGCTTAAATCGGGTAGTGTTAAACCTCCTAATTTAAGTAATAAACTAATATTAATTATTGACTCTGATATCTCAAGTTTTTTGATTTTAGAGCAAATTTTAGTACCTACAAACGCAAATATAATACATGCCTTAAACGGAAAAATAGGTTTAGATAAGGTAATGAATAATAAAGCTGATTTAGTTTTTATGGATATTAACATGCCTATGCTTAATGGATATGAATCCACAAAAAAATTACTTAATCAAATTAATCTTCCAATAATAGGTTATAGTTCTGATGTTTTAGAAAGCTCTAAAATTAAATCAAAAGAATCGGTAATGGCCGATTATGTTATTAAACCTGCTGCTAAGCAATTTGTTTATCGAAAAATTGCTAACTCAAGTTTAGTTAATTAATATATAATCAGCCTACATAAATTTTAATTTAATAGGCAATGGTTAATTCTTCAGAATATATAAATACTCGTTGTTTTTTGATGTAATGTATGTCAGTAAAATATATAAAAATACAATTATTTAATACTTTATATTATTGTATTTCAGGGTGTTAAATTTATACCTTAACGAAGTGTTGAGAGTTTAAACTAATTAAAAAATATATAATGTACAGTTCTTTAAAAAATAAGCTACAAATTGAATTAGAAAATATTAAAAATGATGGACTTTATAAAGAGGAAAGGATAATTACAACCCCGCAAAATGCCGAAATAGGTATTAATACCGGAGAAACGGTTGTTAATTTTTGTGCTAATAATTACCTCGGTTTATCATCGAATAAAGAAGTTATACAAGCGGCAAAAGATGCTTTAGATACTCATGGATACGGAATGTCGTCGGTTAGGTTTATTTGTGGAACTCAGGATATTCATAAAACTTTAGAGAGCAAAATATCTGCATTTTTAGGAATGGAAGATACCATTTTGTACGCTGCTGCTTTCGATGCAAATGGAGGAGTTTTTGAGCCGTTGTTTGATGCTAATGATGCAATTATTTCTGACGCATTAAATCATGCTTCAATTATTGATGGAGTGCGTTTAACTAAATCGGCACGATACCGTTATGCAAATAACGATATGGAGGGGTTAGAAAAGCAACTTATAAAAGCTAACGAGGCAAAGCATCCGAATAAAATAATTGTTACAGACGGTGTTTTTTCGATGGATGGGGTAGTGGCTCAACTTGATAAGATTTGCGATTTAGCCGATAAGTACGATGCCTTAGTTATGGTTGACGATTCTCATGCAACTGGTTTTATAGGAGCAAATGGAAAAGGAACACACGAGCATAAAAATGTAATGGGTAGAGTTGATATTATAACTTCAACTTTAGGTAAGGGACTTGGTGGTGCTATGGGAGGTTTTACTTCCGGAAAAAAAGAAATTATAGATATGCTTCGTCAACGCTCTCGTCCATATTTGTTCTCAAATTCTTTAGCTCCTGCAATAGTTGGTGCAGCAATAAAGGTTATTGATATGCTTTCGGAATCAACAAAACTTAGAGATAAGTTAATGGAAAATACAGAGTATTTTAAAACCAAAATGTTTGCTGCAGGTTTCGATATTGTAAAAGGCGATTCGCCAATTGTACCAGTAATGCTTTACGATGCAAAATTATCTCAGCAAATGGCAAACAAATTACTAGAAGAAGGTATTTACGTAATCGGCTTTTTCTTTCCGGTGGTGGCTAAAAATAAAGCCCGTATTAGAGTGCAAATATCGGCTGCACACACAACAAAACATCTTGATAAAGCTGTTGATGCCTTTATTAAAGTGGGTAAAGAATTGGGAGTTATTTAAATTTTGTTTTTCAATATATTCTTGATTAAGAACATAAAACGGCTAGTAGCAAAGTTAAATTTGTTACTAGCCGTTTTACATTATTAATGGTATTGATACAAGTGTTATTTTTTCTTGATTTCGTTTAATATATTATACCTCATTGATGCCTCAAACGCATTAGCTTTTTTAGCTAGTTTGTTTAAACTTGGTATAGTTTTAGTGTCAGCCTTTTTTAAATTATTATTATCAGTCCAATTATAATATAACTTGTTTCTTCCTAAAATTACCGCACCATCTTTATTGAAAATATACTTACTCATAGTAATTCCGAAATTAGAATCATTTACCGAATCAAGCATGTTGTTTCCTGTGTTTAAATACTGAGCATCAGAAAGCGCTAAATTAAATATTGTAGGAAAAATATCCTTGTGCGATCCAAAAGTTTTATTGTTGATGTTTAAATTTTGCTTGTATTTTTCGGGAATGTACATTAATAGTGGTACACTATATTGGTGGAATAATTCAGCATCCGAAAAATTAAATAGTTCGGTGTTTGTATGATCTCCTGTAGCAATAATAATTGTGTTTTCTCCGTATTTCGATTGTCTAACTCTTTGTATAAACTTACCAAGTTGGTCGTTTGCATATTGATTTGCACCGAAATTTCCTAGTGCTAATTTTTGACTTCTTATAAGTTTACCTTTAATACTGTCGTTAAGTTTTAACGAATATGGTTTGTATTTACTTGGTAAATCGTAGGGCGAATGGTTTGTTGTTGTTAACCCAAAAGCAAATATTGGCTTTTTATTATGATTGGTTTTTTCTAATTCATCAAATAAATATTGGTATAAATACTCGTCGTACACACCCCATTGATCTGATTCAACATTTTTATATTGTTTGCTAATTGCAGTATTTCCTGATACGTGATTGAAATATTGATTTGAGTAAAATTGACCTATGTTTCTCCATCCTAATTTTGCACCACTAGCAAATAACGTATGATATCCTTTGTCGAAAAAAGGTTTTGCATTTGCCGATGAAAATGATTTCACATAATATTCGGTTTGAGAAATTGGAGCATTTTGCATATTGTTAAAAACCAAACCTTCTAACGAATGTATTGTTCGAGGCCCTTTGGGTAGAAAGTTTCTAAACATTATCATGTTTTTTAGCTCGGACTCTAGGCTACCAAGTAGGTTTAAATCTTCCGAATGAAGATCGAAATAAAAACTACCTAAACTTTCCATTAAAACAAATACAACATTTGGTTTGTTATTTTCTAAAAACTCGTTTTTTCGAGTTGTAGTCATTAGTTTTACGTTGGCAGGTAAATTATTGTCAGTACCCAAATAGTCATTTACGGCAGTACTTGCATCAGTGTAGCCATATCTTTTTAGGCTTGTTGATATATTATCATTAAAGTAATTTGTTTTTTTGTTTTTTGCTGCAGTTTTTAAGCTGAAAATTGCATTGTCGGCTAGGTTGTTTATAAAAATATTGTCAGAAATAAATAAATCTTTTTCTCCTAACGGAAACAAACCTACAGAACCTCGTATTCCTAATGCAAATAATAGTATAAAAGCTGTTGTGTATATTGATTTACTAAAACCCGATTTCAGAAATACATAATCTTTTTTGAAAAAATACGTTATTGATTTCCATAATAAAGTTACTGTAATGCTTAAAAGTATTGTAATTAAAATAATTGGATAATCAATCCAAACACTTTTTAAAATTGCAGTTGTATCATCGTTAATAAGTGCAAAAACTAATATGTTAAAATGTGATTTATACTGTTGAAAAAAGTAAAAATCAGCAATTGATAAAAAGATAAATAAACTAAATATTATGGTAGATATTATTCTTATTACTCTATCAATATTTTTAGTTTTTATTTTTAATAATTCGAATATTGGAGTAAGTAAAATTATAAGCAGAGGCAAAGCCAAGCCGTACATCATTACCATTGTATCTATTCTGAATCCGATTATAAAGGAGCTGGCTAATTCTGATTTGTAATTAATTAGTTCGCCTAACGATCCGAATGTAAAAAGGGTAATAAGTCGGAATATTAGTAATATTAATATTCCTAATCCGTAAAGTTTTAAAAGGTTGAGAGTTCTTGTGTAAAAAATGTCGAATTTTTTCATTGGTATTTTAATAATTCTAATTTACTATGGTTGATTGTTTATATATTTATTACAGCCAAAAAAAAGGTACTCAGTTGTTATTTATAATTACAAATAACAACTGAGTACCTTTATATATGTTTTAATTATCCTACAACATTAATTATTTTTTTAGGCACAACAATTACTTTTTTAGGCGCTTTACCTCCTAATTGTGCTAAAGTTTTTTCGTGTTCTCTAACTACTTTTTCCATTTCGTCCTTTGTTGCATCGGCCGAAAATTCTAACATGAAGCGTTTTTTACCATTAAACATAATTGGGTAATTATGCGATGATTCTTTTAAATACTCTTCGTTAAACTCAGGAAATTGTGCTTCAATAATTGATGTTTCGTAACCTAATTTACTCCAAAGTTCCTCGGCAATATGTGGTGCATAAGGAGCTACAATAACAGCTAAAGGCTCAAGTATTGCACGCGATGTACATTTTTGAGCTGTAAGTTCGTTTACCGCAATCATAAAAGTTGATACTGATGTATTGAAAGAGAATTTTTCAATATCTTCTTTAACTTTTTTAATTGTTTTGTGTAGAGTTTTTAAGGCCTCTTTTGTTGGCTCGGTATCTGTTACAACAAACTCATCTTCTTTAATATAAAGTTTCCAAAGTTTTTTAAGAAAGTTGTAAACTCCACTAATACCATCGGTTTTCCAAGGTTTGTATTGCTCTAAAGGTCCTAAAAACATTTCGTATAAACGCAATGCATCAGCTCCAAAATCTTCTACAATAATATCAGGGCTAACAACGTTGTATTTCGATTTCGACATTTTTTCAACCTCGCTTCCGCAGATGTATTTTCCGTCTTCTAAAATAAATTCAGCATTGTTATATTCTTCTCTCCAAGCTTTAAATGCGTCAACATTAAGCTCGTTATTAATAACCATATTTACATCGGCATGTATTTGAGTAACATCATGTAGATGTTTTAAACCTTTCGATACAAAAGTATTTGTGTTGTTTATACGATACACAAAAGCCGAAGTACCTAAAATCATTCCTTGGTTAATAAGTTTTTTAAATGGCTCTTCGTTATCAATAAAGCCCATATCTTTTAAAAACTTATTCCAAAAACGAGAGTATAAAAGATGCCCCGTTGCGTGTTCCGAACCTCCAATATATAAATCAACTTGTCCCCAATATGCTTGTGATTCTTTCGATACAAAATCTATTTTGTTTTCCGAATCCATGTAACGCAAAAAGTACCACGACGAACCTGCCCAACCCGGCATAGTATTTAATTCTAATGGAAATACAGTTAGGTTATTAATTTCAGTATTTTCTACTACTTTATTAGCTTCGGTATCCCAAGCCCAAACAGTAGCATTTCCTAAAGGTGGCTCACCTGTTTCGGTTGGTAAATATTTTTCAACTTCAGGTAAAATAATTGGTAAATGCTCTTTTTCAATCATTTGTGGAAGTCCGTTTTTGTAGTAAACCGGAAATGGTTCACCCCAATATCTCTGTCGAGAAAAAACAGCATCTCTTAAACGATAGTTAATTTTAGCCATTCCAAAACCTTGCTCTTCCATTTTATTAGAAACAACTGCCATTGCTTCTTTAACCTCCATTCCGGTAATAAAATCCGAATTTATGATTGTACCTTCTTTAGAGTCGAAAGAAGTTTCTTGAATATCGAAACCTTCTTCTAAAGCTTGTTTTGGCTCAATAACTTGTAAAATGTTTAACCCGAACTTTTTAGCAAAAGCATGATCTCTACCATCGTGTGCCGGAACTGCCATAACAGCACCTGTACCATAACTTGCTAAAACGTAATCTCCAATCCAAATCTGAATTTTTTCTCCAGAAAAAGGATGTATTGCATAAGCACCGGTAAATTCTCCAGATACTTTATCAACCTCAGCCATACGTTCTCTTTCCGATCTTTTCGATGTTTCAGAAATGTATGCTTCAACAGCATCTTTACATTCGGCAGTGGTAATTTGTTTTACTAATTCGTGCTCAGGAGCAAGAGTCATGTACGAAACACCAAAAATAGTATCTGGACGAGTTGTAAATATTTCGAATTTTAAATCGCCATGTCCTTCAATTGCAAACCAAACCGAAGCACCTTTCGATTTTCCAATCCAGTTTTTTTGAGTTTCTTTCAACGAGTCAGTCCAATCAATATCATTTAAACCTTGCAATAAACGTTCGGCATAAGCTGAAATACGCATATTCCATTGCATCATTTTTTTTCTTTCAACCGGATAACCACCACGTTCCGAAACTCCATTTACAATTTCGTCGTTAGCTAAAACTGTTCCTAATTTTGGGCACCAGTTTACTACGGTTTCGGCTAAAAATGTTAAACGATATTTAGCTAAAAATTCTTCTTGTTTAGCATCATCAAAAGCATGCCACTCATTCGATGTGAATTCTTCAATTTCGTCATCAGACGAAGCATTTACATATATGTTTCCTTCTGATGCAAACTTTTCAACTAAAGTATCAATATGCTCAGCTTTATCGGTGTCGTTATTATACCAAGCATTATAAAGCTGAATAAAAATCCACTGTGTATGTTTGTAATAATCAGGGTCGGAAGTGCGTACTTCTCTATCCCAATCAAACGAAAAACCAATTTTATCAAGCTGTTCTCTGTATCGTTTCAGATTTTCGGCAGTAGTAATTGCAGGGTGTGTACCTGTTTGTATAGCGTACTGTTCGGCAGGCAATCCAAACGAATCGTAACCCATTGGATGTAATACATTAAAGCCTGTGTGGCGTTTGTATCGTGCATAAATATCTGATGCAATATATCCAAGCGGATGACCAACATGTAAACCTGCTCCCGATGGATATGGGAACATATCTAAAGCGTAAAATTTTGGTTTTTCTGAATTGTTTTTTGCCTCAAAAGTTTTGTTTTCTGCCCAATACTTTTGCCACTTCTGATCTATTTCCTGATGATTGTATTTCATTTTTTATATAGCCTTTTGCTGATGTTAATTGTTTTTGTACAACTTAGTTAACAATATTATCAGCACTTTATTATTCTTGATTTCGAAGATGCGAAAATACGACAATTAATCGTGTTTTTGAAATAGTTGTTTTTATCAATGTTTTTATTGTAATTCAATGTTGTTTGGTTATCTGATAAATAGTTGTTATAGGTAGTTATTATAGATAGTAACGGTATTAGCCATAATTACGAGTTTTTAAAGCACTATTTTTTTTAAAAAAGCTGTGTAATACATAGGCTTTTGAGCTATATGTTAAAGTTTTATTTTATGAATTAACTTATTAAAGTAAAATATATATTTGTTGGTTATATGCAACGTGTTTAATATGTGTATATAGTGTAATCTATTTTCCCACAAGTAGAAGAAAAATGTTAGAAAAAACTATTGATAGAAGTAGTAATGCTTCATGGAGTACCGAGTGTTTTGTTTCGGTTTGTAATAGAACCGGAATGCGTAAAAGTCAGAAACCCGAATGGGCTTATATTGAAGGTCAGGGTGCGCGTGGATTTATGTTTTACTTGCTTGGCGATAATATTATAGTTGGAGAATGGTATGGTTATGCTAATGCGTCATTAATTCATAAAATTGATGTTACTTATAGAGATTTGTTAGAGACTTTTAATTTGTCAGAAAAAAAATACCATTACATTTTAGATTTTTCTAGTACACTAGGTATTTCGTTTGATGTAAAAGATTTAGTAGAAGGTTTTTTTGAAAAACATATTAAAAATATAATTACTCATCCACTTGTTGGAGTATCTAGAGGATTAAAGTCGACCATTCAAGCAGGTATGACATATTTAGATACGGATAATAAAACTGGGTTTTATAGTAATTTACAAAAAGCTGTTGATAGTATAGTTTTTAGAGTTTTAAAACAAACATTTAATAACGGAAATATTGTTCATAAATCGGCTTGGAAATATCATAATACTTTAAGTGGGTATAAAATGATAGGTCAGCTAATTGATGATAGAATTGTTTATAGAAAATTTTCGGGTAAACTTAAATTAGCCGACGCACAAAAAAGTAATAAAATTGGCTATGATGTTGTAAATAGTGCAATTGGAAATAATATAATTTTAATTGATGACATTGCCGGTGTAAATACTGTTTTTGGTAAAACTATGATTGAGGTAACTTCTTTTTACTCTAATATACCAAGTAGTGTTAAAAAGGTAATTATGGTTGGTTCATCTTTTGGCAATAAAATGGTTAATAAGTTGTATGTAAAATTTGTTAGTTTTGGTTTTACAGTTGATTTTGCCGATACTACCGAAGATGCTTACCGTATGGCTTTAAAATATACTAACGATACTAGTTTACGAGAGTTAAATGAATCGAATAGAGCTAATATTAGAGTAAATCAGCTAAGAGAGGTTATTGGAGATATGACATGGAATTTAGAAGATGTTAATAATCAGGATTTAGTTGGAAAAGATGAGTTTTCGGTTTTATTTGAATCTTTAGAAGTTTTAAAACGAGATATGCTTTATGCAAAATATAAGTTTAGTGAAAATAAGGAAATGGTAAATCTTGAATCGACTAAAACTTGTGCAGATATTAAAGAAGAGTTAAGAGCAAAAATGTTAGAGATTGAACAGTAAACAAAAATAATGTTGCTATCTGTAATTTGTAATAGCAATTAAACATAAAAAAAGCGTTGAAATGAATAATTCATTTCAACGCTTTTTTTATTATATGATATTTTTGTTTAATCGGGGAGATGTTATTTTTCTAAAATCCACGATTTTTTACCGTATCTATAATTTACTTTGTTTAAAAATTGTTTAGCATCCATTACGTTTCCAAAACTTTTGTAGGATACAATATAAAGTCCTTTACTTGTTTTTCCAATAACGCTACTTTCTAAACCTTCGTTAGAGTTGTTTTTAATACATCTTTTAGCATTATTTTCTTGGCTAAATAAACCTGCTATTACGTGGTAATGAAAATCGGGTTTCACAACAGGAATAATTTTAGGCTCTACAACTTCGGCAACATGTTTTATAGAAATAGTTTTTTCTTCAACAACTTTTTCTTCAACCTTTTTAACAACTTCTTTAGTGTTTAAATTGTTGCTACCCGATATTGATAACGATGCATCGTAAGCCGATGATTTATTACCAACAATATTGTTAATTGTTACCGAAGTAATTATACCAATAACAGGTACTAATATAGCTGCGTATCTTAAAACCTTTCGGTAATTAAAAATACTTTTATCGTTATGTGCGTTCTTTATTTCCTTAACAATAATTGATTCTCTTTTAACCTCTAAAGCAGTAAAAGGTACCATTCCAAAAGAGTCGGTTAAGTGGTTGGCTTCAGTGTTCGATTCAAAAGCCATAATGCCATTATCATCTAAGCTAAAATCACCAACATTACTAATTGTAGCATTTCCGTTGTGGTTAAGTTGTTCTTTCCACTCGGCAACACAATTGTCTATAATTTTTAAAGCCTCAGCATAGCTTATTTTTAAACTACCACTTATGTAGTTTGCCAATAATCCATCATTTTTAACTAATAGTTTGTTGAAAACAATTTCTTTAGTTGGTGGCAAAAATTTATGTTCAAGGTGTAATGTTCTGGCCGAAGTTTTGCTAGCCACAAATCCTCCGAATTTTGGAATAACAACACAGTCGTATCTATACAACAGGTCGTCAATATATTTATCAATTACCATATAAGAAATTATTTATCGTACAAAAATATCATTATTGCGTTAATATTGAAGTTTTTTTCAAGTTTATTATCAATGTCATATAATATGCTATATTATAAAAGCTATTTATTTATATCAATTTTTTTTGACAAACAACTGTGTTAATAGTTAATCAATGTATTTTATATTGCAAATTAGCTTACTAATTAGTTAGCATATAGTTAATTATGGTTTGTTTTAGTTTTATATATGTATATTTTGCTTATATGTAAATATGCTTTTATTTAATGTTTTTAAGGTATAATTGATGCCGATATTTTTTTTACTAAAAATAGTAGTACAAGTGTTTTTTACTGAAATACTAATAGTTATGTAGGCTTTTATTGTTGATATTTTCATTTATACTTACGGTGTTTTTCCTAAAAATCACTTTTTTAAAGTAAGTTTTGAATAAAATTTATTTTCAATAATTATTTTTGATAGTTTACGTTTTCCGATTATCATTTCGTTAAATTTAAATTCACAATTGGTTTTAAAATAATACTTATAGCCTAACATTTCAACACTAAAGTTAATTTAAATGGATGACGAAATATTTTACACCGTAGCTTTGTTAAAAACAAAAGGTATTGGAATACAAAGTGCAAAAAGAATGATTGATGCTTTTGGTGGTGCTAAAAAACTTTTCGAAGCTAAAAAGTCGGACATTGTTTTAAAGGCAAAAATTAAACCTTATGTGTTAAATAATTTTAATAGTAAAGAATCGTTGTTGTTTGCCGAAAAGGAGGTTGATTTTATCCGTAAAAATAATATTTCGTTCCATAGTTTCAATAGTAAATCGTACCCCACTTTGTTGAAACAAATTTACGATAGCCCTGTGTATATTATGACTAAAGGAAATGTAATATTAAATACAAATAGAGTTATTAGTATTGTTGGCACTCGAAATATGACTCAATACGGTAGAAAATTCTGTAATGAGTTAATTGAAGAAATTGCTCAGTATAATCCAACTATTATTAGTGGTTTGGCTTACGGAATTGATATTACAGCACATAAAGCGGCATTAAATAATAATTTGGCAACTATTGGAGTGGTAGCTCATGGTTTAAATCAGATTTATCCAAATAGTCATACATCTACTGCAAAACAAATGATGCAGAGTGGAGGATTGTTAACAGAGTTTAATAGCGATGAGGTGCCCGATAGAGAACATTTTCCGCAACGAAACAGAATAATTGCAGGTATTAGTAAAACCACAATAGTTATTGAGGCTGCTAAAAAAGGAGGTGCACTTATTACTGCCGAATTAGCAAACGATTATAATAGAGATGTTTTTGCTGTGCCTGGCCGAAGTGGAGATTTATATTCGGAGGGTTGTAATAATTTAATTAAAGAGCACAAGGCCATACTTTTTAATAAACCCGATGATTTGGTGAAGTATTTAGGATGGGATACTAAAAATTCAAAAGTTATACAAAAATCGTTGTTTGTTGAAACTACTAAAGATGAGGATGTAATTATGAAACTGCTTATAGGTGCCGAAAAAAGTATCGACGATTTATCTATTTTATCAAATATGCCTGTTTATAAATTATCAGCACTTTTAATTAATCTCGAACTTAAAGATTTAGTACAGCCACTTGTTGGTAAAAGATTTCAGTTGAGGTAGTTTTTTATAATTCTGAATTCAAGGCACAAATGCAAGTTGCTAAAGTTAGGCATCTTTACCTTGTGGCGTAATATCTAAATGTATATAATCTTAAGGGTGTTTCAACAAGCTTAACATTACGTTAAATGTGGTTTAAAATTGCAATAATAATATAGCTTTGCTGATTATTAACAATTTGCCATTATCAATTAATATAACGCCTTATATATAAAAGTTTATGGATTATATACTTTTTATTGCTGCCTTTGTTTCGTCTTTTGTTTTTTCTTTAGGAGGAATAGGTGGAGCTATTATTTTAATACCTATTATGGTTTTTATGGGTATTCCTATTGCTACCGCAAAGCCTGTGGGACTGTTTGGTAATGTGGTAAGTTTATCGGGAGCTAGTATTTCTAACTATTTAAATAAGCGTATTGATTTTAAAATTGGGTTGCCAATTATTGGTTTTTCGTTTGTGTTTGCGTCAGTAGGAGCGTATGTTTCAAAATATATACCACAATTGTATATAATGCTATTGTATATTGGTTTTTTGATTTTTTCGGGGAGTATGTTTTTGTTTTTTAAAAGTAAAAATACCGATGATTACCGTACTGATCAGCCATTTATTAAACTTTCTTTAATTGGAGTTGTTTCCGGATTAATGTCGGGGTTGTTAGGTATAGGAGGCGGAAGTGTAATTGCTCCGCTTATGTTAATGATGGGCTATAATCCTAAAAAAATAGCAACCACCACAGCTTTTGTAGTTCCGTTTGCTGCACTATCGGGCTTTTTAACATATTGGTCAATGGGGGTTGTAAATTGGCATATTTTAGTAATAGTATCGGTTGCGGGTACTGCTGGTGCAATGGTAGGTAACTCGTTTATGCAAAATAAACTTGATGCCAAAATGGTAAAGAAAATATTAGCAGTAGTGTTGTTGCTAGTTGCTGCAAAAATGGCGTATAGCCTTGATTTTGTTTAAATTTTTATTTAAACAACCTACACTGTTTTATCTATTAAATTTATCTTGATAGTATAATATATCAAGTTATACTTCAGGCAATATAAAATTGTACTCCAAAACAATAGTTCCATTTAATTTGGAATATTTCACTGTATTTGCAATAAATAAATCAGAAGTGAAATTAATACGTAAAGACAAATTACTAAAGCTCAAAAGAAAGAATCAAGGAACTTTAAACTAGTCAAAGCTATTGATAAACTAATTTAAGATCTTGAAAAGTCAGACTGGAAAAACAAAATCAATCTAATAGAATCAAGACCAGATGCAGGTAGAGTTCATAGCGAAGATGACATTAACATTCATAGAACTTTTGCTATGATAGTTTTTAATGAACAGTTTGCTGAAATATTATGGGTTGGAAATCATCAAGAATATGATGCTACGTTCAAGGGTAATAAAAAAACGATAGAAAATTGGTTACGAAATCACGGTAAAATTAAATAACATGGACAGATTAGAAATTGATAACATTCTGAAAATAGATAAACTCACAAGTGAACTGGAATTTGAAAGAGCAACATCTATTCAAGGAAAATTGAGACGGAAGACGATAGTTCTTTAAAATCAGTTCAACAACACTTATTAGCCCTGATTGAAAAATATGAAAAAGAACATTGGAGCAATGAAACAAGTATTTCAGATGAACAGGTAAAAGAAAGCGATAATGCTGAAAAAATTGTAAATGCGGAAAATATATTTATCAAAAAAAGGAAAACACTTATAAAAGATAAATTAAAAGAGAGTGGTATATCTCAAAAAGATTTTGGGGGAATTCTTGGACATAAACCAAACTATATTTCTGAATTGATGAATGGAATTAGACCATTTTCTCGTGATGATATTGTTGTTATTCATAGATTATTCGATTTAGATTTTAATGACTTAATCCCTACTTTCTTGAAAGAAGAAGTCACAACACACATTAAAACGACTCTAAAAAAATTAAGAAATAGTAAAGTAGGTCTAAAAATAAAAGACTTTGATTTAGCTGAATAAAGCCCGAAAGACTAACAAAAACTAACAAAGGCTCAAAAAAAACATATGCGGGAGTTGTTTTTAATTTGAAAGTTTAGTCTATCTATAAAACATCGCACACACTTTTTAGCCAAACCATTAAGTTTAACCTTGCTTTATGTTTTTTTAAATGTTGATGTTCGGTTATTTTTTACGAAGTTTTTCTATTATTACCACAAAAAAAAGCTAACACATTTAAGTATTAGCTTTTTTGTATAATTAATATTTAAGAGTGTTAATTAATCATTATCTAAAGTTTAACTATTTTCTGAATTTGAGATTTTCCATCGGCTAAATACTGTACAAAATAAACTCCTGAAGTCCAGTTTTGGGTGTTTACAGTAAGCTCCTTTGTTGGATAATTGTTTGAGTAAACTAATGTTCCGTTTATTGAAAATACTGATATTGAATTTACTTTTTCGTTAGTTCTTATATTCAGCATTTCGGATACCGGATTTGGATATGCCAACAATGTAATTGCAGTTTCTTTATCTGCCGAAAGTGTTGAATTGCTAATGTTTATTGTGTAATATTCTGCTTCTCCTTCGTACTCTCCGCAAACTCCTGTTAAAGTTTTCGAATTATCCATAATAACCAACATGTTGTAGTTTCCTTCGGTAGTTTCTTCGGGCAGAGTAAAGTTGTTTTTATTGTAAGCAACATCATTGGCAGAGTAAACTAACTCGTTGGTTTTATCATAAAAACCGTTTTCATTAAAATCAATCCAAACTTTCCAATTTGCATTTTTAACATCGTTGTTTATTTCTAATTTTGCAATGTCATCAGTATTATTATCTAATTCAATTGAATACTTTTTCGATAAATCAATACTAATTACATCAGAAGTAAAATTGGCACTTCCGTTATTGTTTTCAGTAATGTTTTGGTAAATAGTAGTTTTTGTTTCGTTATTATAAAAACTTACATTACTAATATAAACATCGCTGTTAGTAGATTTAAATTTGCATCTTTCATCGGGATAAAAAGTATAAGAAATACCTCCTTTATTAAACCACGATTTTGCTAAATCGGTTGGATTAGCAAGTTGATTATAACCAGTATTTCGTCGGGCAGGGTTGTTAATACGTGGTTTTCCGTTTGCGTCAATACCCGCAAACATTACAAGATGTCCTTTGTATAGCGGTCTTCCTAACGACATTGCAATTCTTCCACCATTTGCAAGCACTTCTCGTGCATCGCTCCAATTTCGGTATTTTGTAACAGTTCCGTTAAATCCGTAGTTCGATCCGTTTTGCACAGTACGTGGCCACACACCAAATAATCTCCATTTTTTATCGTAATTTTTAAGAGCAAAATCCGATACAAATCCTTTTGGGTCACCATTATTTTCAACTCCCAAACTAAACAAAATCATTGATGTTGATGTTGGAGAGCAAATACTTGGACCTATTTCTTTACCGTTTAATTTTGTTTTAATATCGTACTGATAAACAAAATCTTCTTTTTTTAGTGGATTTTTAAACTCTTCGGGTTTATCGGCAACTATTGCAGTAATGTCTGCATCATCGGTAGTTCGGCTATCGGAAGCAAAAAAAGCTAGCTGATGAATTTCGGGAGATTCAATGGTGTTATCTTTTCGATATAAAAATACTTTAAACTGAATATCGGTAATATAAGTAGTAAGTTTTACTTCATCAATTGCAACTTTACCACCGTTAAAAGTTGTTGATCCGTATGAATGGTATAACCCATCAACGCCCCAATTACTATTCCAATAACCAACAGTAATCCATTTGTCAGTCCAAACACCATCAACTTTAAATTTCATGAAAACCATAAAATAAGAGTTTCTGTTTTCGGAAGTGTAACCGTTCCACGATGGTAATCCATGGTTAAAAGGTTTATCAAAACTAATTGGTTTTGTAATTATATAACCTTTAGTGTTGTTGCTATTTAAGGTAACCTCTCCGGTGTTGTGGTTAATTTCAACACCTTCTTTTTCTTGAATGTAGTTTGTTACAAAATCGGTACGGCTTAAAACTATTTGCTGATCGGGGTAATTTTGAGCGTATAAATTTACATTTCCAAGCATAAAAATACTTAGCATAAACATTGTAAAGTTTAATTTCATAATTAGTTGGTTTATTGTGTTGCTTTGGTTTATTTTTTTGATGTTTTTTTTTAGATTAAGTACAAAATCAAATATATATTATTGATGCCTATTGTTTAGGTTGTGCTATTGTTTTTTAGCAAATTGATATATTGTACCTTTGTTTTTTGAAAAAATAAGCAATTATGAAAAATATATTACAGATTATTTTAGTAGCGTTTGTGTTTACAAGTTGTGCAAATAATAGCAATAAATACATTATTAACGGAAATATTGAGGGGCTTAATAACCAACAAATTATTTATGCCAAAGTGGTTAATAATTCGCCTGTTTATATTGATACGGTTGATGTGTTGGATAATAAATTTAGTTACAATGCTGATAAATTACCCGAAAATGATTTCAGATTTTTTATACCAATGAGCAACAAAAATATATTTGTAAAAATGTATGTTGATAATTCGGATATTACATTATTAGGTACAATTGATAGTATTGATGATGTTAAAATTATGGGGTCGGAGAGTAACGATTTGTACTATGGTTTAATGCAAGAATATAAGATTATTGAAAAAGAAAGTAGGGATATTCTGATAGATAAAAGCATTGCCGAAATGGATGAAGAAGAAGAGTTGGCAATTAAGCTTGATAAAAAACTTTTTAAAAGTGAAAACCGAAAAAGTGATTTGTTTTTGAATTTTGCTAAAAATAATAAATCAAGTCAGTTGTCGGTTTGGGCTTTATTTCAGATTTTAGAATTTAAAGATTATAAGGAAATTAAACCTGTTTTCGATAATTTAAATTCGGATATTAAACAAACAAAATTAGGACAGGAGTTTAATGCAACAATTACCGAAATTGGTAAAACTGCAATAGGAAGTTCTGCACCTCAGTTTATATTGCCTAATTTAAAGGGCGAAAAAGTTTCGTTATCGAGCTTTAAAAACAAATATGTAATGCTTGAGTTTTGGACTCCAATGTGTTATTATTGTCGTCAAGAAAATCCAAATTTGGTTGAAATTTATAGCAAGTATAAAAACAAGGGTTTCGAAATTGTAGGTATAAATGTTGAGCCTGACGAAAATTTAGATATTTGGGAGCTTGTAATTGAGCAAGATAAATTAGCATTTCCGCAGTTGTTAGATACCGATGGTGTTGCCGATAAATACAAAGTATCGAGCACTCCTTACAATGTTATATTAGATAAAAATCATAAAATTATAGCCAAAAATTTACATGGCGATGAGTTAAATGCCTTTTTAGTTAAGTTGTTTTAGATATTAAGTTTACAATTGTTAGTTTATAATATGCAATTTATTTTGCTGTTTTTGCCATAAAATCAAGTAATTAAACATTTTTAGTGTGATAAAAAAACATTACTTTTGCACCACTTTTTAAATAATAGAATGGATAAGAAAATAAAAACTGTTTTTGTAGCATCGAAAATGAAAAGGTTTGTTGCTTTTTTAGTTGATGTAATGCCTATTACCATTATTGTTATGGTGTTTTTTATTAATAATACTTCGTTTTCGGTGTATACTAATGAATACTTGGCTTTGGTTGAAAGAGGAGGAGATTTATCAGAATTAAATCCTGCATTTTTTAAATATGCTCAATTAATAAATGTAGTTACATATTTAATTTGGGGCTTGTATGGTGCGTATGCCGAAACTACTGAGTGGAGAGGTACATTTGGTAAAAAACTGATGAAAATACAAGTTGGTAATGTTGTAGGAGAGCCTATTAACGGAGAAATTGCTTTCAAGCGTAATGTGTTGAAAATACTTACTCTTTCTATTGTTCCTATTTTAGGAATATGGGTTATTTTAGATAAAAAAAATAGAGGTATTTACGATGTGTTTGCTAAAACACTTGTGGTATCGTATAAAAAATAATTGCATTTAAGTGCTTTTTCGTTTTTTATGAATTAGTATTACTTTTAAGTACACAAAAAAAACAGGTAAATGTTAATATGTTTACCTGTTTTTTTGTGCTTAAAAAAAGTAGAGGTATCTAACAAATGTTGTTATTTGCAGAAAACAAAAAAGAATAAATCAGAAAAAAATATTGTACCAATTAATAATTAACCGTGTGTAATTTATGAACGATAATTTAGATGCTTCGGGAGAGAATTTTAGTAACGAAGAACATGACATTGAAAGAGCATTACGTCCGTTAAGTTTTAGCGATTTTGCTGGGCAAGATGGAATACTCGAAAATCTGGATATTTTTGTTAGAGCCTCGAATATGCGTGGCGATGCGTTAGATCATGTTTTATTGCATGGTCCTCCGGGACTTGGTAAAACTACTCTGGCTTATATTTTGGCTAACGAATTAAAATCGAATATAAAAGTTACTTCGGGTCCGGTGCTTGATAAACCCGGAGATTTAGCCGGTTTACTTACCAATTTAGAGCCTCGTGATGTTTTGTTTATCGACGAAATTCACCGCCTTAGTCCTGTTGTTGAAGAGTACCTTTACTCGGCAATGGAAGACTATAAAATTGATATAATGATTGAGTCGGGACCAAATGCACGTAGTGTACAAATTGATTTAAATCCGTTTACGTTAATTGGTGCAACCACTCGTTCGGGTTTACTTACCGCTCCTATGCGTGCACGTTTCGGTATAAATTCTAGATTACAATATTATAATGCCGAGCTACTAAGTCATATTGTTGAGCGTAGTTCGGGTATTTTACAGGTTCCTATAAATTATCAATCGGCATACGAAATTGCTAGTCGTAGCCGTGGTACTCCTCGTATTGCTAACTCGTTGTTGCGTCGTATTAGAGATTTTGCTCAAATTAAAGGTAACGGAAGTATCGACGTGGAAATTGCACGCTACGGCCTTAAAGCTCTTAATGTTGATAAAAATGGTTTAGACGAAATGGATAACCGTATTCTTTTGGCAATAATAGATAAGTTTAAAGGTGGCCCTGTTGGAATTTCAACTCTAGCTACTGCAGTATCAGAAAATGCAGGAACTATTGAGGAGGTTTATGAACCGTTTTTAATTCAAGAAGGTTATTTAATGCGTACTCCTCGTGGTAGAGAGGTTACTGATTTGGCTTATACGCATTTAGGAAAATCGAGAACTAATATCGGAAATACTGAAGAGCTGTTTTAAATTGATGTCCTAATTCGGCGGTAGGCAATGCTTATCGAAATTTTAAAATGTTTATCTCGTTTGTCTCATGGCGTTGCCCTGAGTTGAATTATATATGGCTTTCAGCCAATTTAGGAATATGCCAGGATAGGTATGTTTTTTTTATTTCGCCCTGAAAGGGCATTTTAATTCAGCAGCAGGCAACGCCTGCTGTTATTATGTGTTGTCGTTTCGTATTTGCGTAATAATACATCTGATTTGTTTCTCATGGCGTTGCCCTGAGTTGAATTATATATGGCTTTCAGCCAATAATATTATATTCTTTCAATATTGTAACTGTCTTAATTATAGTGTGGTATGCTTGAGATGGCAGAAATCGACAATATAAACACTTAGTCGATGCAGTACGTCTTATAAATGTGCAGTTGGTTTGTTTATCTGATTTATACGTAAGTAAACCCTTACTTTTGGTATAGTATTCATCAAGTTAAATAGTAAAAACCACATGAGAAATTTATTGTTATTATCCGCAATTGCAATAGCAACTACGTTGACTTTTTGCACTAAAGAAGATGAAACTACCTCCGAGCCAAGCCAGGCTACAACAACATCGTTATTGTTAACCGCAAATACCGATGATAACAACATTGCAACTACCAAAACAAATACTGATATTACTAGGGGTAAAATTCCTATTTATGTTAAGGGTTTAAATATTTTAATTGATAACCCAACTACTGCCGATATTCAGAATGATTATGTTTTTACTGGAGAGTATAATTCGGCACAAAATCATGGTAATATTTTAATTGATGGGGTTGAGGTTACTAATGCCGATGTTGTACTTACCGCACAATCAACAGCTATTGAAACCACAAATGTAAAGGCCTTATTTAATGTAGTTACCCCTTTAAATACTATGTATGGTTATATAATTGCCAATAATAGAGATTCGTTACTTGCCTATGCCAACAAAACCTTAACCAACAACAATACGCCTATAATGCCTTATGTAGTTTATAGTGGGGCAAAAAATATTTCGGTTAGTACTGATGTGCCAAATACCGAAACCGTAAACATGACTACTAATAATGTTAGGCTTTTTGGATATTTTATTAATACATCGCCATATAGGGTTGAAATTAAATTATCGGATGTAAGTAACGCAAACAATACTTTTTATGGTAAAAAATTGTCGAGCTCCGATATGCTTTCGTTAAATATTGACGATTTAGCCATGTATTATTTATCTAATGCGTTTATGACTAACAATACCGAAATTAACTATGTTGTTACTTGGTACGATGCTTTAGATAATGAAGTTAAATCGGCAGTTGGAAAAGTTTTTATGCAAATTGCAACATCAAGTTTCGGACGATTTATTATTACCGAAAATGGTATTGAATCGAAAAGTATGGAGCTTAAGTTTGAGTTTGTGCCTATTGAAGAAGTAAATACCGATCCTATAACTTTGTAAACTTTAAATCAATATTTGTAAAGTATTACAACGTTTTTTGTGTTTTTTATTGCATCTGTATTGTTTTTATAGCATATTTTTTGTTATGATTAACTAGTTATGAAAATGAATAGTATAGTTGTTAATTATAACTGTTGCCTGTAATGTAACATTATTTTAAATGTGTTGTTTTTTATGAACAAATTATTTAATAATAGCCTAAATAGTTATGTTTTTATAATTATAATAAATAAATAGCCAACATCACATTGTTAATAAGCAACATTTTATTAATAAGCATTTTTACGGTATTTACGAGAGTAATACTTTAATGTTTTTTTTGCATTTTATTTATCATGATAAAACCCACCTATATTATTTATATAAATAATATAGGTGGGTTTTTATGGTTTACATTTTTAAGATACTCAAATACAGCTTGTTAATAAGGTGTTTTTGTCTCTTTTATTATATTGTTATTATTTGTACTCATTTGGTGCTTTTATAGTGTTTCTACATCAATATGTCGGAATACAACTACATGGATGAGTATTTTACGTACTATTGCAGTAGTACAATGGCTATACGATTGGCTTTAGGTACTTAAAGTAAGTAATAAGAATTATTAACTATAAATTTTTTTAATCTAAAAATTAATTGCAATGAAAAAAATTTTATTATCAATTGCTGTACTAGCAGCAAGTTTTACTGCTTGTAAGAAAGAAGTGGCGGAAAACAAACTCAAAGACGATGTTTCATCTGGTTTACAATCAGTATCTATTGTGCCAA
>JAGLDK010000045.1 GCA_023145615.1 Ichthyobacteriaceae bacterium
AAGTGTGCGATTTTACCGACAAAGTGCATTGTTTGTGTATTTCTTACTTGCAATTGCATTAAGACACTCCCCAGTGTTAGTATTTATTATTTTAGGACTTGAGCAACTACTCCCTTATCTCTATTTAATAAAAAACATATTTCAAAAAAAAATTAGTTTTTTTTTATATTCGCAAACTATAAAATATCATTATGAAAAGACTTCTACTTACTCTATTACTTAGTACAATATATTTAAACTCGTACTCTCAACAAAAAGAAGAGTTACAAATGTTAGTTGCATCAGACAAAGATATTGGCGATTGGTTTGGCATGGCAGTTAGTATCGATGGAAATAATGCTGTGGTTAGTGCTCCTGGAGATGGAAGCTATTATGATTATGGTGCAGTTTACGTTTATACATATAAGGAGGGAACTGGATGGACAGAAAAACAAAAACTTTCTCATGATGATTCTACTCATAGGTTTGGAAGTTCGGTTTGCATTAAAGGTGAAAATATAATTATTGGTGCATATAAAAGTCACTCGGCCTATATTTATAGTTTAGACGAAAATGACCACACATGGAAACAAAAGGCAGAGTTATATCCTTTAGTTGGAGAATGGTATATTTGGGGTTCGTTTTTCGGAAGTTCGGTTGCAATAGAAGACAACAAGGCTTTTGTTGGTGCTACTAGCTTAAATGATACTGGTGCAGTATTTTGTTATATTTTCGATGAAGAAAATTCATCATGGAATTTTAAACAATTATTAGAACCGAAAAATGGTGATAAGAGCGACATATTTGGTTTTTCTATTTCAATCAGCAATAACAACCTTATTATAGGCGCTCCAAAAGATGACGATAACGGAACTGACTCTGGGTCGGTATATTTTTACAGTTTCGATGAAAACAAAAATATATGGAAGGAAAACTCTAAAATAACTCCTGATGACATAGTAGGAAATGATTTTTTTGGTTGGGATGTTTCTATATCTCAAAACTTTGCAATTGCCGGAGCATACAGGGCAAACAACTATACAGGTAGTGCCTATATTATGGAACAAAACGAAAGCACTAAAACGTGGAATCTTACTAATAAGTTAACTTCTTTAGATGGTACGTATAGAGATTTTTTTGGATGTTCGGTTGATATAGATGTAGGTGTTGCAATAGTTGGTGCTTATGGTGTTAATGATGAAGAAGGTAGTGCATATATTTACACATATAATAAGGACGAGAAAAACTGGAGAGAAACCAATACTTTGGTAGCGTCACAGGTATCGTTAAGTAGATATTACGATTATTTTGGTTACTCTGTTAGTATTTCTGGCACAAATTCAATTGCAGGATCATACTACAATAGCAACATGGGATCGGCTTATATATTTAACAACATCAGTAATCCCAACTATTTAACAAACGTTAATATTGAAAGTGATGATTGTATTTTTTATCCTAATCCTGTTAAAAACAAACTAACTGTAAAAACCAAAACATCAGGAATAACAACTATTAAAATTTTAAATAGTATTGGTGAAGTTATTTTAAGCAAAACCTCAACAAGCAATAGCTTTAGTATTGACTTCCAAAATTATTCTTCTGGTATTTATATACTGAATGTTAAAACAAAAAATGGTAATTCAATAAAAAAGATTGTGAAAAAATAAACGAGTTAATTTTATGTACACAAATAATTTGTAATGGCAATTACTTGTGTACTAAAATTTACTTTATTATCTGTTTTTTGGCGTGAAGGATAGAACGGATACCCCGCAGATAAATTGTAGCGATAGCGGAAATTTACCGAGGAGTATGAGTGATAGCCTGACTTGTATTTTTGTTTGAAATGTAATGAAAAACAAAAATACAAGGCACGCCCAAATAATTATTTTAATACTTATGCTAATCTATGTCTTTTATAAAATCTTTGTACTCGTTAAATATATCTTCCATTGGAGTCATGTTGGCTACAAAGAAGTCGTAAATATCTGCCCATTTATTTTGATTAAATATACTTACTCCGTTTAGTTGGCAATATATACGAGATATTTCTTTTCCATTATCTAATACAAATTCCTCGTCCCAGATTAATTCTGCAGGCACCGAATTATTTAGCATTGTTTTTAACGATTCTAACTTCTCCCAATACTGCATACGTTTTACTAAATCTTTCTGCTCAATATCAATACAAACTCTTGCGTATTTGCGATCAGACTCGAACTTAAAGGATAAATCTTTAATTCCGGTGCGGAACTGTATCCATTTTTTCTTTTTACCATCTTCGGTTGAAATTAAGGCTGTTCTTTTTCCGAATGTTACCCAAAACTCCATCTTCATTAATCTCGATTCCTCTTTACTGAACATTGTATCTCTTTTTTTTTGCAAATATATGATTAGTATAATCAATTTGCAATTAATCAAATATCTTAAAATCAATAAGTTACACCATTGATATACTTATACATGTCATATTTTTTAGGATATAGTTTATTAATTTATATACTTTTGCAAAAATACACACACAAAATAGTATGGCAAAATCTAAAAAACATACCGACGAACTTGGTAAACTCAACATTAATAAACTACTTTTAAAACTATCGATACCCGCTACCATAGGTATGCTTGTAATGGTTATATACAATGTGGTTGACACTATTTTTGTGGCAAAATACGTTGGCAGTATGGCTATTGGTGGTTTAGCTATTGTTATGCCTATTACCATGTTAATTTCGGCAATGGGTATGGCGTTTGGTGTTGGTGGTTCATCAATAATATCGAGACACCTTGGGGCTGGAGAACAAGATAGCGCCGATAGGGTTTTTGGTAATTTACTAATGCTTTCTTTAACCTTTACGGTTACGTTTACTGTATTGGGGTATATTTTTACTGATGAAATTTTACTTTTATTTGGTGCTTCAGGTGAAATTATACCTTATGCTAAAGAATATTACTTAATTGTTTTGGCAGGTTCGCCACTTTTAGGCTTATCAATGGCAGGTAATAGCATTATTCGATCGGAAGGAAACGCACGTATGTCGATGACGGTTATGTTAGTTTCGGCTCTTATAAATGTGTTGTTAGATGCGGTGTTTATTGTTTGGTTTGATTATGGTATTGCAGGTGCGGCTTGGGCTACTATAATTGCTCAGATTATAACTTTTGTGTACATATTTTATTATTTTTTAGCCTCGGGTAAAAGTTCTGTTAACTTTAAAGTTCAGTATCTTCGTTTAGAATCGAAAATTATTATGAACCTTACTAGTATTGGTTCCTCTTCATTTGCTCGTCAGGGTGCGTCAAGTGTTATTGCGGTTTTAATAAATCATAGTTTAATGATTTATGGCTCGGAAATAGACGTGGCTATTTATGGAATTTTAAGTAAAGTAATGTTTATGTCGTTTTTCCCAATAATTGGATTAACTCAAGCTTTCTTACCTATACTGGGGTATAACTATGGAGCTAATAATTTCGGAAGGGTTAAAACACTAATTAAATCGGCAGCTATTATTTCAATAATTGTAGGTGGTGTGGCATTTGCTTTAATATCTCAATTTCCGATATATGTAATGGAAATCTTTACAAATGATAAAGACATAATTATTCCTGGAGCAAGATTTTTGAAAATTATAATTTTCACTATGCCTCTTGTAGGCTTACAAGTGCTTGGTGCTTCGTTTTTTCAAGGTATTGGAAAGGCTACAAAAGCTTTGACTTTAACATTAACTCGTCAGGCAATTTTCATTATTCCACTTGTGTTATTACTTCCAAGTTATTATGGTATTGATGGTATATGGTATGCTTTTCCGGTTGCCGATATTTTATCAACAATTATTACACTTATTATAATTGTTCCAGAAATTAAAAAGATTAGCAAAAAGGTATCTTCATCAGAAATAGATTAAGAGGCTTTGCTAGTTGAATATATGAGTTAAAATCTACCATTTAAGCTTCACACTCTTAAAGTGTATAAAAATAAAGATTCTCTGATAAATGTACAGGAATCGTTATAGTTGTTAATACCGATAACGATTTTATAAATTACGAGATTTATCATAGAAGCAAATAAAAAAAGACCAACTACAAATTGTAGTTGGTCTTTTTTTATATTTTTAGTACGAAATATTAATTTATAGACTGTTTTGTTTCTTTAAATTCCTCTTCGTTCATAATATATTTTTTAACAATTTCGGTATATTCCTGAATTTGTTCATCTACCCATCTATCATTTTTATTTAATTCGCTTGCTATAATTTCGGCAACAATAGGAGCCATTTTATAAGCTACTTTTGCATCTAAAACGGTCATTCTTATTCTTCTTGATAAAAAATCATCAACACCTCTGCAATACTCTGCTCTACAAGCCCAAACCACATGACTATATTTATACGGATATTTACTATGTAATTTTGTGGTTAATTTTTCATTAAATCGCTCTAACCCTTCAATTATTTGCAAATCCGATCCGTAAAACTTTAATGGATCTATCGAATTTTCATCTTTCAAATACCCATGCAACCTCAAATTTTTAGTTATACTGCTTGCACTCGGTATTAAGGAATCTTTTACCGATTCGGTAACTATTTCTTCTGCCATTGATCTGTAAGTTGTCCACTTACCTCCTACCACAGTAATTAAACCCGAAATAGATTTAAATATTTTATGTCGCCTTGAAATTTCTTTTGTTTTTCCGCCATCATCTATTGGCGCTGCTAAAGGACGAAGTCCTGCAAATACCGATAATACATCTTTTTTAGTAAGCTTCTTTAAGCTATAATTATTGTAATTTTCAATAATAAAATCAACTTCACTATCTAAAGCTTCAGGCTCTAAACTAGCACTTTCAATAGGCGTATCTGTTGTACCTATTATAACTTTATCTTTCCACGGAATTGTAAATAACACCCTACCATCGCTGGTTTTTGGAATCATCATTGCTTTTTGGCTATCTAAAAAAGTTTTATCAACAACCAAATGCACTCCTTGAGAAGGTTTTACTATTGAAGCTAAATTTACATTATCTAAAGCACTAACATCATCAACCCAAACTCCAGCAGCATTTATCACAACCTTCGATCTAACACTGTACGTCATTCCGGTTTCCTTATCCTCAATTGCAACACCAACTATTTTTCCGTTTTCTTTATTAAACTTTATAACCTTAAAATAGTTAAGCATAACAGCTCCATGTTCGGTTGCAGATTGTGCTAAATTTACTGCAAAACGAGAATCATCGAACTGACCATCGTGATACAAAACCCCCGATACAAGTCCATTTTCTTTTACATTAGGAAGTAACCTTACAGTTTCGTCTTTACTTAATAATTTAGATTTACCGAAACTTTTGCGACCAGCAAGTAAATCATAAAATTTTAAACCTACTGAATAAAGAAGAGTGTTGAAAAAAGAATAATTAGGAATTATAAACTCTAAATCAGAAACCAAATGTGGTGCGTTATCTCTTAATCTTCCACGCTCACGTAATGCCTCAAAAACCATAGAAACATCGCCCTGACCCAAATATCTAACCCCACCATGCACAAGTTTAGTACTTTTGCTTGATGTACCTTTTGCAAAATCCGATTGCTCGAACAATGCTGTTTTATAACCTCTTGATGCAGCATCTAATGCCACACCCAAACCAGTGGCTCCACCACCAATTATTATAATGTCAAATATAGTTTGACCGTTAAGTTGCTGTACAAAAGATTCTCTATCCATAGATGCTACATAATTTATTATACACAATATATAAAAATTTGCACACTATATATAGTACGTTCGTTAAGCTATGTAATTTATCTGTAATCGGTAAGCAAACAGATTTTTAGATGTTGAAAAATAAACTATTAAATATTATTTAACCATTTCTGAATAAGACAAAATTGTCTTATATCCCTTTTTCATGAAATAACTTTCAACATTATCGCCAACAGCCATTACAAAATCTCCGCCCCAAGCACCTAAACTTTTTACGCTTCCTTTAAAGTCGGGAAACAATAATTCTTTAACTGTTTTTTGTTGGGTTACTTCTGCAATTATCGATTCGTGCTGTCCTATTAATTTTCTAAATTCTTTTAAATCTATACAATTTGCCATACTGTACGATATATCGCTTATTTTTTTTATGTACTCGGTTTTATCATTTGTAAATTCTCGGTATTTTTTTATTCCATCTCTTGAATTTTGCTTTTTATTTAAATGCACGAAGAAAATATTATCGGCAAAAAATGGATTAAATCTAACTGTGGCATAACTAGGATCTCGCTCAAACAGTTGATAAATTATTGGTTTATCAGTAAGTGCGCAGGCAATATCGTAGCCCGAACCAGGAAAAGTTTCTTGTTGCAACACAAAAGGATCAACATTTGCCCATTTCGAAATATTAGCTATCAAAGTAGAACTACTACCCAAACCCCAATTTTGCTCAAACTCTAAATGAGTTTCAACATTACAACCTTTTAATTCCGATAAAAAATCGGGATTAAGCATTAATGCCACTTGTAAAAATATAGATAGAGTTGTAGAAACTTCGTTATTAGTAGTTGTAATAGGCTTTAAATTCGAATCAAATTCAGCCTCAAACCAAATACTACCGCCAACAGTAAAACTTTTCCAATACAAAAAACCATTAAAATTATTGAATACAGTTAAAGTCTGACCTTTTTTTGTAGGCACTGCCAAAGCTTCGGCTCCATCTAAAACCAAATACTCTGCCGACATTAATAATTTTCCATTACTGCGGTAATTTTTCATAATAATAAAATTTGTGTTCGTAAATTTTAAACATTGAACAAAAATAAGGCTCAATAACGGTTTTTAGTAAAACTGTTATTGAGCCTTATTTTAATATTATTTATCGTAATTATTATCTTCTCTGTATTTCTTAAATTCTTCAACAACCGAACTGTGTGTTGCTGTTTTATTCTTAAATATATCAACAAAATAAACCTTTTCGGCATCAGTTGCTTCAAGCTGATTTAATATATTAAGCAAGTGCATTTTCATGTGTCCTTTCTGAATTCCGGTGGTTGTTAACGATCGTAATGCTCCAAAATTCTGAGCCAAACCTACAGTTGCAGCAATCATCATTAATTCTTCGGCATTAGGATTACCAAGCATTTCCATTGCCAATTTTACTAGCGGATGCAAACCTGTTAAACCTCCTACAGTACCTACCGCCATTGGCATTTCAATCCAAAACTTAAAAACGCCATCTTTTACTTCGGCATGAGATAAACTTGTGTACTGTCCATCTTTCGACGCATAAGTATGAGCTGCTGCTTCTACCGCTCTAAAATCATTTCCTGTAGCAATAATAACCGAATCTACTCCATTCATTATACCTTTATTATGAGTGGTGGCACGATATGGTTCTTTTTCGGCAATACGCACAGCACGTGCAAATTTATCGGCAAACTCATCGGCAGGCAACCCTGTACCATCTACCAAATCTTCAACCTTACAACTTACTTCCGAACGCACAATACATTCGGGCGTAAAGTTAGATAGGATACTCATTACTATTTGAATATCTTTTTCTTGTTTTGTAAACGAGCCATCTAACACAATTTGATTTTGCAAAGTATCGGCAAACTGCTCTAAACACGAATTAATAAAATTAGCACCCATTGAATCTACTGTTTCAAAATTGGCTTCAAGCTGATAATAACCCGGTTCTAAATCGGTTTTGTTTTTTATTCTTATATCTGAAATTCCACCTCCACGAGCTTCCATATTTTTTATAATATGATGTACATCGGTGTAAAATATATTCTTATTAGCTTCGAAAAAGGCATTTAATTTACTTTCAGAGCCATTATATATAAAATGTACATGTCCTATTTTTTTAGTTGAAATAACCTCAGCCTTAAAACCTCCTTTATTCATCCAAAACGAAGCTGTTTTTGCAGCTGCTGCCACAACACTACTCTCTTCAATTGCCATTGGAATTGAATATATTTTTCCGTTGATTAAAAAATTAGGTGCAACTCCAAACGGAAAATAATAGTTCGAAATTGTGTTTTCCGAAAACTCGTCGTGTAGTTTCTGTAATTCTGTATTATTATTCCAATATTGCTTTAAAATATTTATAGCATTTTCGGGGTTATTAAAATGAGTATCGGCAAGCCATTGAATTTTAGCTGTTTTTGATAATTTCGAAAATCCTTTTATAACTTCTAACATTCTTTAAAACTTTATATTGAAATGATGAAATAATCTACCTATTTTGCAGTTAAACTAATTTTAACAAAATATATAACATTAGTTTATATTAAAACCAACATCAATTATTAGTTTATTTTTATTGAAAATAATCATTAAACTAATAGTTATACTTTATTAAATTGGTACTAATTGCTGTATTTGGTAGTTTTGCAAATATAAACAGATTATATACCTACCACTATACTTATATGATGTATGATTAAATATTATAATCAACGTTATTTTACAGAGCTTAAAAACCACATACAGTCTTAAATATCAATATATTACAATTTAATAACCAATTATAACAAACCTTTAAATTATGTTTAAATCATTTAAATTACTACTGATAATTCTTTTTGCTTCGTCAGGTGTTTTTGCTCAAACCGATATTAGTTTAGAGGATATTTGGAATAGTAAATTTCATACCGAATCAATTGACGAAATTCATCCGATGAAAAACGGAGAGTATTTTACGGTATTAAAACATAACAACAATTCCTCTTCAATTCAAAAATATCAATTTTCTGATTTTACTAAAGTAAATACCATTGTTAATGGTTTGGATATAAAAAATCATTCGGTATTTAATAAATATCAGTTTTCTCCAAACGAAAAATCGGTATTACTTGCTACCGAATACAATAACATATACCGTCATTCTTATTTGGCAAAACATATTTTATATAACCTCGAAAATAGGACTTTAATATTTTTATCGAAACAAAAAGAACAAGAACCATCGTTTTCTCCAAACGGAAAAAAAATAGCTTTTGTTGCCAACAATAATATTTACATAAAAAATTTAACCGATAGCTTAACTACTAAAATTACTTCCGACGGAAAAACAAACAGCATTATAAACGGAGTTACCGATTGGGTTTACGAGGAGGAATTTGCTTTTGTTAAGGCTTACGAATGGTCGGCAAATGGAAAATATATTGCGTATTTAAAGTTTAACGAAACTGATGTACCCGAAATATCAATGGATATTTTTTCTAATTCGTTATATCCTAAACAACTAAAATATAAGTATCCTAAGGCAGGAGAAAAAAATTCGATTGTTAGTTTGTACATTTATAATACTATTGATAGCACAACTACAAAGGTTAAAGCATCGGAATTAAACGAGTTTTATATACCACGTATAAAATGGACTAACAAGTCAGGAGTATTATCGTTTACTATTTTAAATAGACACCAAAATAATTTAGAGTTAAAAACTGTGGATGCTTCATCAATGGAGGTTAAAACTTTATTAACTGAAAAATCTAACACTTATGTTGAAGCGGATAATAACCTAACTTTTTTAGCCGATAATTCTTTTATTATAACAAGCGATAAAAGTGGATACAATCATATTTATCAATATAGTAAGGATGGTGTGCTGATAAAACAAATAACTCAAGAAGATGAAAAAAACAAATGGGAGGTTACCGAACTTTATGGTGTTGATGAAAATAAAAAAACAATTTACTATCAATCAACAGAGTTAGGATCGATAAATCGTGGAATTTATTCAATAAAAATAAATGGAAAAAGAAAGAAAGAGTTAAGCGATAAAGCAGGTATTAATTCTGCCAACTTTTCGTCGAACTTTCGTTACTACATAAATAATTATTCCGAAGCTAATACTCCAAATGTAATTACTTTAAACGATGCTAAAGATGGAGATATTAGAAAAACTATTGTTAACAACAATGAGTTAAACAGTACATTAAAAAAATACAACTTACCTAAAAAGAAGTTTATTACTTTAAGAAATAAAAAAGGAAAAGAATTAAATGCTTGGGTTATTAAACCTACCGATTTTGTGCCAACAAAAAAGTATCCGGTTTTTATGTATGTGTATGGTGGCCCAGGTTCTCAAACTGTAAAAAACAATTGGAACTCGTATAACGATATGTGGTTCAGAATGCTTGCAAATAGTGGCTACATTGTTGTATCGGTTGATAATACGGGTACTGGTGGTAAAGGTGCCGAATTTAAAAAGGCTACTTATAAGCAACTTGGTAAACTAGAAATTGAAGATCAAATTGATGCTGCCAAGTATTTTGGGTCTCTTCCGTATATTGACAAAAGCCGAATTGGAATGTTTGGTTGGAGTTTTGGAGGCTACATGACGTCGTTAGCTATGACAAAAGGTGCCGATATTTTTAAAATGGGTATCGCAGTTGCTCCGGTAACTAATTGGCGTTTTTACGATACAGTTTACACCGAAAGATACATGCAAACTCCTGAAGAAAACTATACTGGTTACGACGATAATTCGCCTATAAATTATGTTGAAAAACTAAAGGGTAAATATTTATTAATTCATGGTTCGGCCGACGATAATGTACACTATCAAAACACTATGTTAATGATAAATGCTATAGTTAATGCAAACAAGCAATTCGACCTTTTTATATATCCTGATAAAAACCATGGTATATATGGTGGAAATACACGATTGCATTTGTATACAAAAATGACTAATTACATTAAAACCAATTTGTAAGTAATGGTTAAATTTTAATTTCCAGCACCTACAAACATTCGTTATTTAAATAGAAAAAAGGATTAGTTATAAAAGCAAACAGGCAAACAACAATGTAAATGTTTATTTGTTAACTAGTAAAAAAGTTATCTATTTTAATAAACAAGCCTTGATAGTGGCAAAACACTCATTTATTATATGATACACCTAACATTAAGTTATTGTTAGGAATAAAAGAAGTATTTTTACAAAAAATTAAGAACAAAAAAAAACGATAATGACTACAAGCAAAACTTCGCATCCAAAAGGGCTATACACCCTTTTTGTAACAGAGATGTGGGAAAGGTATAGTTACTACGGTATGAGAGCGTTACTTACGCTTTTTTTAGTAGCTGAATTAACTGATAACGGATTTGGAATGAATCGTGCCGAGGCTTTTGCTATTTACGGTACTTTTACTGGGCTTGTTTATTTAACTCCAATTTTAGGAGGTTATTTAGCCGATGCGTTTCTGGGGCAACGAAAATCAATTTACATAGGTGCATTTGTAATGGCTGCGGGGCAGTTTACAATGGCATACAGTGTTATTGCAGAGCCTGAGATTAGACAGTTTGTTTTATATTCTGCGTTATCATTACTTATTATTGGTAACGGTTTTTTTAAGCCCAATATTTCAACAATTGTTGGTGGATTATACGAAAATAACGACCCTAGAAAAGATGGTGGTTTTACTATTTTTTACATGGGTATTAATCTTGGAGCATTTATTGCACCACTTACAGCAGGTTATGTTGGTGAAACTTACGGGTGGCAATACGGTTTTGCATTAGCAGGATTTGGTATGATACTTGGAGCTTTTTGGTTCTTTTTCCGTCGTTTTACTCTAAATAATATTGGACTTCCTCCAAGATGTGATAGTGATGATTCATGTACTAATCTTCAAAATCAAGATTGGGTAGATATTTTATTATACACTATTATTGCTTTAGCCCTATCGGTTGGTATTGTATTTTTAATTGAAAATATATCGGCAGGTGCTTTAGATATTATTATTTGGGTTATTGGATTGGCTGCCGTTGGTGGTATTGGTTTTTCAATTGCATCGGGTACTAAAGGTAGTACCGAATGGAGTAGAGTTTTTGTAATTCTTATTTTGGCAATGTTCAACATTGTATTTTGGTCGGGATTTGAGCAAGCAGGTAGTACATTTAACCTTTTTGCAGTAGATCAAACAGATAGAATGATTGGAAGTTTCGAAATACCAGCTACTTGGTTTCAATCGGTAAATGCTATTGCAATTTTTGCTATTGCTCCTATTTTTGATATACTTTGGGGTAAATTAACAAACATTGGAAAAAACCCTCCTACGCCAATGAAATTTGGTTTTGCACTATTCATGTTAGCATTAGGATTTTTCGTTATGTCGGCAGGTGCTAAAGCAGGAGAATCAGGATTAGTTAGTCCTTTATGGTTAGTAGCAGTTTATTTGTTACACACTTTAGGAGAGCTAATGATTTCGCCAATTGGTTTATCAATGATTACTAAATTATCGCCACCAAAAATAATTTCTATTATGATGGGATTATGGATGGGATCGATTGCAATGGGTAATAAACTTGCTGCAGGTATGGAAGGTATTGCCGAGAATTTCGGATTCCAACCAGGTGCAGAGATGTTTAGTTTTATTGCATTTCAGGCGTTAGTAGCAGGTGTTATTGCTATTATATTAACTCCGGTAATTAAAAAAATGATGAAAGGAATTCATTAATATAAAAAGTGAACAAGTAAATACCATTAGGTATAAATAAATTTGGTTCACTATTTTTATAAACAAGTACATAACTCAATAAAAAAGGGGATTTATTATACTAAGTTTAGTATAATAAATCCCCTTTTTTTATTTTAAATAACTACAAATATATTATGCTTTAATCCTTTTTAACTTGGTGCTTTTTTATGGCACAATTTAAACTATTAAATGATTTCATGAATTTAAACATTTTTGGAGGGTAATGTTTCAATTGCTTTTTTACTGCTGTAAAAACTTCTTTTGCTCTTTCAGTTTCAACACCTCCATGAGCAAACAAAACCGTTTCAACATCAAGCTCATTAACCTTATTTAACGACTCTTCCATTTTATGCAGCAACGCTACCGGAAATGGCAAAGCAAACTTACTACCAAGCTTTAAAGCCAAATCGCCAACATAAATAACTTTGTTTTTATTGTGGTATACCGAAATATCGTGAGTTGTATGCCCTGGATTATACACAACTTGCCAATCGTTAAAAAACGGCAAACTATCTCCATCGTGCATTTTAAAATCGGGTATTAACGAACGATGATACCATACTCTTTTGTATTTCTTTTTATTTCGGGTTTTAGAAGCTACATACCACGTAAAAACAACATCTAACAAGTGCTGAATATGTCCCCAAAAACCATTGTACCACAACTCTATTTCGTGATGTGCTGCAATAGAAATACCATATTTTTTACGGAGTATTGGAGCTGCACCTGCATGATCGGGGTGCATATGACTAACAACTATGAGTTTTAAATCGGTCATACTTCGTTTTAAAGTACGTGTTATAAAATACTCTATCTTCTTGGCATCAGCTCTACTAGCTCCATCAAGCATCAATAATTTATTATTGTATTCAACAATATAAATTGCTTGTATATAACCATTTAAATGGTGTATTTTATAATCGGGATAGTTCATTGTAATGGTTAATTTTTAATGGTTAATTGTCCAGTACCTATAAACCTTTATTAAAAATTAATGTACATAAAATGTTATGTCATGGCACTTAGCTATAAAAGCAAATATGCAGTATTAAAAATACTGCATATTTGCTTTTATAACTTAAAATTTTTCAACTCAATATCTCCATCAGCAAAAACAGCATAACTTTTTTTACTAACCCACTCTCCGGTGTTTACATATTTTGCACCAAGCGGAAGTTCTTTTATCATAGCCAAATGCCTGTGTCCGAAAACAAAATAATCAACATCTGCCTCTTTTTCCATATCAATAGTATATTGATATAACCTTTCACTATCATCTCCATTGTAAGTTTGATCGGCTTCTCCGTTTGCTAACCTACTTTTTCTTGAAAAATAATTAGCCAATCCCAAAGCAAAATTTGGATGAAAACGAGCAAATAACCACTGTGCTAAAGGGTTTGTAAATACTTTCTTTAATAACTTATACTTTTCATCATTCGGACCTAAACCATCGCCATGTCCCAAATAAAACTTCTTATTAAAAAACTCGTAAACTTTAGGTTCGTAATTTACCTCAACACCCAACTCGGTTTCAAAATAATCTCGCATCCATAAATCGTGGTTTCCAACAAAAAAAGTAACAGGAATACCTTTATCGGTTAACGATGCTAACTTTCCTAAAACTCGTGTATATCCACGTGGTACAACTGTTTTGTATTCGAACCAAAAATCAAACATATCTCCAAGAATGAAAATATGAGTCGCATCTTTTTCAGCCATTTCAAGCCATTTTACAAATAGCCTTTCTCTATCCTGACTTTTTTTTAAGTTAGGAACACCAAAATGCTGATCGGATGCAAAGTATATTTTATTACCCACCATTATTTTTTATTATTCATTATCAGAAGCAAACCACTCGGCATACGATGTAGCTGTTTCGTGCAATTTTATAGAGTGTAAACTAACTCCTTTGGGTAACTCTGGTTTTATTCTATCAGCAAAATCAACAACCATATTTTCACACGTTGTTTGATAAGGTACACTTACTATACGAAGCGGTAAAACACCAGTTAAAGCTCCTTCAATATCTTTCTGACTAGTTAAGCTATTTACCATTAAGGCATGATCAAGTTTATCAACTATCTCATCTTTAACTATTCTTTTTAAATCGCTAAAATCAATTAACATTCCATACTTAGGACTGTAAATATCAGAAATAGGACTACCTATTACGGTAACAAATAATTTGTACGAATGCCCGTGTATATGCTTACATAATCCGTCGTGCCCATGTAACGCATGAGCCATTTCGAATTTAAATTCTTTTGTAATTCTTATTTTCTTCATAATTGTTGGCAAATTTAGTATAAATAATTAAAGTTACTACACTCAGTTAAATTATCAATTAACAATATGCAATTATCAATTTAACACTTTAAAAACAAGCAATATAAAACATCAAATAGTTGTAGTGTTTTTTATATTTGAATTTACTGATGTACAACATGTTACAGCAAAAAGTAACGGACTATTAAATATTAAAAGTCTTTTAATTTTACTTAATCAATAATGATACTTTACAGGTAAAAAACACACCTATTGCAAAATAAAAAAAAAGGCTTGATTATAAAAATAACCAAGCCTTTAAAAACTAACCCTTAATATGAAAAACTCTACCAATTAAATTGATAAGTACTCTAATGTAAGAGTTTTTTTACATACTGCCTAATTTTGTAAGATTAAATGCGTTAAATGTATTTTAATACAAATAATTTAATCCTATATAAATACCCGAATCTCCATCCTGATCGTTAATAGTTCTACCATAATCAATACCAACAACAAAGTTTTCGTTTAAACTAACTTTAAATCCAATACCATAACTAACATGAAACGATTCGGCACCTAAATTAAAATAATCAGTTTTTAACTCACCCGTAGATTCCCAATAATCATTTCCGTTATTATTGGCTTTATATTGATTTTCGAAATCTACCATTTTTTCATCAATAGGCAATAACTGAAGTACTCTACCAGCATCAACAAACGATGTAAACGCTAAATACCAGCGTTGTTTCATCCAAGTAAATTTGGCAAATTTATAACGGAATTCGGCATTACTAAACACCTGCCCATTACCAACTACCCTGTTTCGTTTTACACCTCTTAAAGATCGGCTTCCTCCCAACCCTTGAGTTGTTGCTCCTTTTAGCATTACAGTGTACATCATTGGCAAAGCAAAACTTTTTTCTGTACCAATTACATTTCCTGTATATCCTAATCGGTATCCGAAATGTACTTTATCTTTTACAACCGTAAAATACTGACGATGAGTAAAGTTTAAATGTAAATTACCCATACTTGCACTACCAATAAAACTTGGCATCCAAATAAATATGGCTTCCGTCCATACTCCTTTCGACGCATAAGTCCAGTTATCTCTTGTATCGTACATTGCACCAAGTTTTAAACCCACATATGTACCTCCCGAAGTTTCATCTTCATCAATAATACCCCATTCCGAATATTTTTCCCACAAACCAGGAACATCAGATACCGAAGGCAAATAAAACTCATTGTCCTCTTCTCTACCTTCATTCATTCTGTCAATATCAACCGATTTAATTTTAAAATTAAAATAGTTAAGTCCTACCAAATAACTCCAATCATCGTTTATATGACTTAATACATCAATTTTGGTACGCAACCACGATGTATTATTTTTATAAAACATTCTGGATTTGTACGAATCACTTTTAGTATCAGTCCAATTTTTATTGTAAACCGATTCGTATCCGTTTAAACCTAAAAAATCGTAAGCCTCGTCGGTACGATGTATTATATTGAAGAAAACCGAACGTCCGGGTAATAATTTATTCGATTCGTGTGCAAAATATTTTAATCCACTACCCTTAGTAAATCTAGATAATTCAACATAATAACGCTCTTCGTATTTCGGATAAGCTGTACCATCTCCATAATTATACAAATCGACCAAGCCCCCGTACTGAAAACCCAAATCAGAATTATATGTTATTGTAGGCAACAATCCAAAACTCCAACCTTTAGGAGCATCGTTAATTTCTACCGATGTTGTATCAATATCTTGAGCATTTATTTTAGTTAAAAATATAAATACCAATAATATTGTTGATAAAGTAATTTGCTTCATATTATGTTTTTTATTAACGTGCAAAATAACATTTATATCAACATCAATACCTTGTAAAATCAACAGTTAAGTTAGTAATAATCAACAAAATAAATAAATACTATTCGTGCATACAATTAAAAAAACGCACATTATTAAGTATTATCACAAAATTAAAAGAGAACGAGTAAAGAAAAAACCATGAAATTTTATGAACAAACAAACACAATTAATTCTAAATAAATTGTTCTGGTTTCAAAAAAAAACTTCTATAAACAAGTATTATTTGGCATAGTTACGCCCTTTCCATGTAAAGGTTTTTGTTTGAGATAATATGGCAACAAAAACAATATAAAACGGATATGTAATTGCCACAGCAGGATAATAGTAAAGTCGTTTTATATCCATTAAAAAATTGCTACTTACCTTTATCATCCAAAAATCAACAATAAATTTCATGGCAATAATTATTAAAACCTCTTTTAATGATATTTGAAATAATGCTAAGAAAAATAAAATCAACAAACTTACATTTGCCATTGCAATTAACACGCTTATACTTTTTATAAACTTACTATTGTAGCCCGACGATTTTGCAGCCCAACGCATACGCTGATTTATAAATTCTTTAACCGAACGCACTCCGTTAGTACTTACAATAGCCTCCTGTGCCTTTAAATACTTAACATTGTTAGGAAAATTTTCAACAAAAGTTTCCATTAAAAACAAATCATCGCCCGATGCAATATTAATATTTCGTTCGTACCCTCCTAAATCGTAAAACGACTGTTTATTAAACATAAGATTTGCTCCGTTGCATAAAAATGGTTTTTTCAACCCAAAACCTCCAATTGTAGAACCTATCATAGCAACCAAATCAAGTTGCTGAAAAGAAGTCATAAAGCTATTTAAATCGTCATCCTTATTTAATTTAACAGGACCAGCAAGCATTTTTAAATCGTATTTCTGTAATTTCTGATCAAACATATTTAACCACAAAGGTTGCACAGTACAATCGGCATCGGTAGTTATTATATTACTGAACTTCGATTTAGAAATGGCGTAAGTAATAGCGTGTTTTTTACCTCCAATTTTGCTGTTCGATTTTAAAAGAGTAAAGTTTATATCCGAATTTAAAATCAACCCTTCAACAAGTTTGTACGATCCATCATCAGAATAATCATCAACCAACAAAATCTCGAACATACTACTTGAGTATTTCAACTTTTTAAAACTATTAATAAGTGTGGTAAGATTTTTTTCTTCGTTCCGAAACGAAACAACAACCGAAAATGTACTTATTTGTTTGGTGGGTAAATAAACTTCTTCGTAAACCCTGTAAAAACCCTCAATAAGAAACAGAATAACAATTACGTACAAAAATACTATTGTAGAAAATACAAAAACTAAAATATCAATCATTTAATTATGTTTGGTTTATGAAACATTAATAATATTGCTCCGATTAATGCCGGTATTAAAAAATTAGAAATCCATGCTAATAATACTACCGAAATTATAACTATTTCTTCAACTCCTACTTGTGTAAATAAAAAAAGTGCAACTGAACCTCGAACCAAAAAATCGCCTAAAAAAATTGTTGGCACCACCGAAACCATAAAGTACATTAACCCAAGTATAGATATTATTGTTATGTTAATATCAACATTTAATACTGCAAGAAACATTAAAAACTGAATAAAAAAACTGAAATATTTTAAGAATGATAATATCAACACTTTTATTTTGGTTTTACTACTTACCTCAGCGGTTATTTTAACTCGTATTTTTTTGTAAAATGCTAATATTTTATAACGAGCAAAAAAATAAATCAATCCTATAATTAATAATAAAACTGAAATTAAAACGATAATTTCGGGTAATTTTTTTAATGGATAAAACGGTAAAAAACCAAATAAAGCAACTGCTACAAATACCGTTACAAATAATTGGGCTAGGTTTGATAGTAAATTTAAACTTACAATGTTTTTCCAACTTGTTTTATTATAATACAACACTTTTGCACCATACTCTCCTACTCTGTTTGGTGTAAATATTGAAACTGCAAATGAGCTTAAAACAATTATTGCACTATTAGTGTAAGTAATGTTTTTTACCGAAGCTGACAACTCTTTCCATTTTATTATTTCGAATAACCAATTAAATACCGACAATAACATTACAGACAGTAACAATAACCCACCTTTAATATTATACAATTCTATTTGTTGTAAATAATTAACAACCTTATTAATAGGCTGATTGCCAAGCATTTTAATTAAATAATAAATAGCAAAAATTGCAACCAGCAACTTTGTGGAAGTATAAAAAAAGGTGGTTACTTTGTGGCTGATTTTCATTTTATAAAGAAAAGAATAATATAGGTGACTGAAAAAATAATTTTGGGTATTGACCCTGGTACAAATGTTATGGGGTTTGGATTGATAAAAGTAACTGGTAAAAAGCTAGAACTTATTACCCACGACGTACTTATACTGAACAAAATAGACGATCATTATTTAAAATTGAAGCGTATATTTGAAAAAACTACATCGTTAATTGATAATTATCATCCCGATGAAATAGCAATTGAAGCTCCTTTTTTCGGCAAAAACGTACAATCGATGTTGAAACTTGGAAGAGCTCAAGGAGTTGCAATAGCTGCCGGAATGCAACGAGAAGTTGCTATTACCGAGTATTCTCCTAAAAAAATAAAATTATCAATTACAGGTAGTGGAAACTCATCGAAAGAGCAAGTTGCTTTAATGCTGATGAGAATGCTAAAAATGACCGAAATGCCCAAATATTTGGATGCTACCGATGGATTGGCAGCTGCTGTTTGTCATTATTTAAACAATGGAGAAAACGGAAATTCAGGAAAATCGAAACAAACTAAAAGTTATTCGGGTTGGGGTTCGTTTATTAAAAATAATCCGGAGAGGGTTAAGTAGTACCCGTTTAATTAAACCACGTAAAACTGTAAGTAGTTCAAAAAAAACAACCAGTTTTGTTTCTTGAATTGCTAATAATTTTACGGAGTTTTGTTAGATATACTCTCTATTTTTATTATTTTAATACTGACAAGGTATTTTGTTAAGTTTATCTTTAATACACCTTACACAAAAACCATTATCCTGACTTTTACCAACTACAAAAATCCTATAGTAAGCATAACCAACTATCATTGTACATGAGTTTTAAAGATTTGTAGTTTCGGTACTCTATCACCACATTGTACTTGAATATAAATATTCCTACAATCCCTTCAAATTTAGGTAAGCATAATACTTACCGTTGAAATAATCTTTTTTTGTAGCGTATCGGCAGTTTTAATAATTCCCCCCATTTAATTCATCAACTTAATCCATTCTTTTTTTCAATGGTAGGTGCAAACCTTTAGTACAAGATGTTTTAGCAGTTTCTCACTTATACAAACAACCATAATTTAATGTTTTATATTACTTGTTTTTCAAAGTGTTAAATTGATAATTTAACGTAGTGTTGTGTATATATTGATTACAAAACAGAGCGAAAGAATTATTTTAATCAATAGAATAAGAAAAAAAATGTTAATTTTCAATAATTTATACATGAAAAAGCATAAACACTAATTAAATTTTGAGTAAATTTTAAACTTATATATAATCAACTTAACACATATAAAAAATGAAAAAATTAATTTTAAGTTTATTTATCATTACCTCTGTATTGTCATCGTGCAACGATGAGAACGTAAAAGGTACGGGAGATTTATCTGAGCAAGAAAGAACTCTTGCAAGCTTTAACGAAATTAACAGTTCAATATCTGCAGATGTAAATATTACCTATTCCGAAAAGCAAACAGTATCTGTTACCGCCGACGAAAATATTATTAATGATTTAAAAACCGTTGTAACAAATAACAAATTAGTTATTGAATTTAAAGATAAATCGTACAGCAATACTAACATTACAATAAACATTACTTTACCGTATATTGATAAAATAACTTTATCGGGAGAAGGACACTATAGTATTACAGAATTTTCTGATTTCAAAAAATTAAAGGTTATAAATAGCGGAAGCATGTATTTAAACATTGCCGATTTAAACCTTTTTCAAACTTTAGACATTACAAATAGTGGTGAATTTAATTTTACAGCAGTTGGTTCGGTAAAAAAATTACAACTTACAAACAGCGGAAAACAAACAGTTAAGTGCTTTGATTTTGAATCTGAAAAATGTGTAATAATTAGTTCAGGATCTGGAAAAACAGAAATTAATGTAAAAGATAATCTTGACATTACAAACTCAGGTAGCGAAGACTTTTACTACAAAGGAGTTCCAGGTATTGTAATAAAAAGTACTGGTAGCGGAGAAATTGTTGGTATAGGAAATTAACAACTATTAATATAAAAATTTAATGAACTTCTATTAGCATCCATTAACCTTAATCAAATTTGATTAAGGTTAATGGATGCTTTTTTTTTACATAATGTTATTCAATATTTATACAAACAAAAATTCCACTAACGGCAACGCTAGTGGAATAAAAATAAGATTCATAGTATAATTAGTAGGCAGTAAAAAAGCTACATATTTAAATATACAATTTTTAAGCTTAGGTTATATAAAAAAACGACTAAAATCACAAACTTAAATGATTTATAATCAACCAACTACACCAAGTAATACTATATTCTATTAATTAAAACTACCAATAATACTAAAAATAAAAAGGCCTGGTTTTGCAACCAAGCCTTCAATAAAACTAACCCTTAATATGAAAAACTCTACCAATTATATTGATAAGTCTTATAAAAGTAATACTATATTCTGCTAAAACCATACACATTACAACAACTAGCTTATTACTAAGACTAAAGGCAAAAACATATCTATTTTAATAATGATTACATATTTTGTAGGAAATAACGCTTTATAGTGTAAAATACTACATCTAACTTGTAAGAAGTGCTATTTATATAAATAATTATTAATGAGTGTATTTTCTTACTTTATTTGTAATGTAATAAAGTAACATACCTATTAAAATTTTGCCATTATTATGAAATCTAAAATAATACAAAGAGTTTGGGTTGGATTTTTGATAAAAGGATTTGACATTGGTGCTTTTGGAGAA
>JAGLDK010000046.1 GCA_023145615.1 Ichthyobacteriaceae bacterium
AACAGTGTTTGTTCCTTATTGCGGGTGCAAAAGTACGTGCTTTTTTGAATCCTACAAGGGTTTTGTGTAAATAAATCCTGTAAACTGATTAACTGTGTGTTTTTACCGATAAAATGTATATAGTTTTTGTAAGCATACCCAAATTCTTTCTTTTTTTGCGTGAGGGATAGAACGGTTACCCCGCAGTGTTGTTTTGTAGCGATAGCGGAAATACAACGCGAGGAGTATGAGTGATAGCCCGACCATGAAGCGAGAGCGGAATGGACACGCCCACATTATATATTAACTTATTTTCACACTTCACATCTCTTCCATCAACCTAAACCCTTCTCCGTGTACATTTATAATCTTAACACTTTCGTCGGCTTTTAAATATTTACGTAATTTAGCTATATATACATCCATGCTTCTGGATGTAAAATAAGTGTCTTCGTTCCAAATTCTTGTCAACGCTAAATCTCTTGGCATTAAATCGTTTTTATACATACTTAACAATTTCAATAAATCGTTTTCTTTTGGAGAAAGCTTTTTAACATCTCCTTTTATCACTAATTGACGTAGTCTTGAATCGAAAACATATTTACCAATTTTAAATTCAACATTTATATTTTGTGTGTTTAATGAATAACTTTGCAGTATTGCTTTTATTTTGATAAGAAGTAATTCGGTATCGAAAGGTTTATTTATAAAATCATCAGCTCCTATTTCATAACCTTTTATCATATCATCTTTCATTGACTTTTCTGTAAGAAAAACTATTGGGAGTTCTGGCTTCAATCTTTTCATTTCCTTTGCTAAGGTAAAACCATCCTTTATAGGCAACATTACATCTAAAATTACTAGGTGTAATTTATGGTTCTTAAATTTCAACAAGCCATCGCGTCCATCAACTGCACAAGTAATTTTATAATTATTTATAGTTAAATAATCGGTAAGTGCTTTTCTTAAATTAGAATCATTTTCTACAATAAGTATATTGTGTGTTTTTGTTACTGCCATGACTCTACAATTATTACATTACCTTAATTAAATACAAATGCTTATCTCTTAAATATATAACATTTAAGACTTTAAAACAATAAACAAAAAGGTTATTATGTAATTATAGAACTATAATTGGTGATAAAATTGGAAAAACACTACCATAATAAAACTTACTACGAACAATTAAACTAACATTATAAGCGTTGATAATTTTCTTTACAAAAAACAATCCTATACTTAACTCAAATTTAACACCTAGCATTTCATGGTTTTAAAACAAGTATAAAGCAAAAAAAGTAGCATAAAAAATAGTGCAAACACCTCTTTTTAGTTTTCCAAAACAATAAAATCCAAATATGCTACGCAACGAAGATATATTTAAAATTAATCACAACTATTAAATTATACTAAGTAATAGTTGATTGTGCAAAGGTTTTGGGATTTTATGTTAGCTATGATAAAACTAAAAAAATAATTAGTAGTTTAATTAGTTACAGTGATTAACTTGACTTTATTGAAAACTTTACCCAAAAAATAAAGCCACTGAAATCAGTGACTTTATTTTTTGGGTGAAACTTGAATACTTAATTGTAATTATCTTGAATTCAATTATGATACTATACTGATATCGAACTCCTTTTTAAGCTTATCTACCAATACACTTATTAAATTACTTGAATTTGTATCTGCCGATCCATATAAAACAAAATCAGCTTTTTTATTTCTTTGCTCATCACTCCACTGATTATTAATTCTATCCACAACCTTACTTTCAACAGTATTATCTCTGTGCATCACTCTTGAAATTCGTTCTTCAACATCAACACTTATACTCACTGTATAATCACACGATTTATCGGCTCCTGACTCAAACAAAATAGCAGCTTCTCTAACAACTATTTTTGCTGATTTTTTTTCGTGCTTCCACAATTCAAAATCATTAGCCAAAATTGGATGAACAATTGAATTTAAAATTTGTAATTTTTCCTTATTCCTAAAAACAATATCTGCAATATAACTTCTATTAAGTTCATTATTTACAAACGAATCTTTTCCAAATTCCTCAACTAACCTATCATGTATTTCAACAGATGTATTCATTAAGTATTTTGCTTTATCATCTGAATAATAAACCGGCACACCTAATTTCTCTAAACCTTTAGCTATTGTAGTTTTTCCACTTCCTATACCTCCTGTTAATCCAATTACATGCATAATAAAAATAAGTTAATTTTATTGAAAATAATTTATATATTTAATTTACTGCATTATCAATTTTACGCAATAAGAACTCAACATCCGACGGTTCTACCCTTATAAATTCAGCCTCATCACTAATAACACCAACATCTAATTTAATAAAATTAGATTCAGTATTTTTAATTAAATTATAATCAGCCACTACCTTAAACGAATGCTGGGTAATATCATTATAATGAGTTAAACCAGTATTAAATACAACTTTTGCTTTGGCCGGAAAAACTCTTAACAAATATCCTTTGGGTACGTTTTTCAACTCAATTTGAACATCTACACCACTCTGCGTATATCTTTCTACTTGCACATCTACTGAAATATTTTTACCTGATAAAACTAATAAATCTTCAGCAGGATTTACTAGTGTAACAATAAACTCATCGCTATTAAAAACATCATCAATAATTAACGAATCGGTTTTAATTGATATTACTTTTTCTACATCTAACTTTCTTCCAGTAATAACTACAGAGTCAGGCAAAAGTTTTAACTTATTTTTATATTTATATGAAGGAGATAATTTAATATCACAATTAAGTTCTACCGGAATTTTTTTACTAACCTTTTTAGAAAAATCAAAAAACAACGTATCTAAAGATGAGTGCGACAAATTTACATCGCTTGAAAACTGATTTTTAATAAATGTAATCTGATCTTGCGGTAATAAATAATAACTTCCATCATTAAATTTACGAAGCTTTGAAAAAGATAATTCAATATTTTTATTACCAATAATATAACTTACAAACCTAAAACCACTAGCTGTTGTAACTAATTCTAATTTAACATCGGGCAACTCATCAACCATTAATTCTACCGGAGCATTAATATAACTAACAACATAAGATAGTGTTTGAGTATAAAGTTTCGACATTTTAATTAAGCCCCAAAAGAAGAATGATACTGCAAAAAACACTAAAAAAACCTTAAAATCTCTACCGCTTGTATGAATTTTAAATTGATTAATTGCCTTATAATACCTCTTTTTCATCTTCTTTTAACATTACTGATTACAACCAACTCAAAACATATTTCGAGTTTTATACTTACAACATTACTACATCACAAATATAACAACTTTTAAAGTTGATATAAAAAACATCAACTATATCAATTTAAAAATTAATCAAAAAAAAACAGAGCATATTTGACTATACAAATATGCTCTGTTTTAAAATACTATATAATAATAATTTACTTTTCTACCTTACCGTAAGTAGAATTCGTTAAATCAAGAGATATAGATGATCTCTCAAACTTAATTCTTCCTGCTCCTGTTTCAATAACACAAGTTGAATCATTAATATCGGTAATTTTACCGTGAATACCACTTGTAGTTACCACTTTATCTCCACTATTAATATCGCTTTGAAATTTCTTCTCGGCTTTTTGCTTTTTAACTTGAGGACGTATCATAAAAAAATATATCACTCCAAACATTAAAACAAGCATTATTATAGATTGGTATTGACCACCTGCTGCTTGTAAAAAAACTGTATTCATTATTATTTTATTTAATTATTTTTTATCTTCTTTAAGAGCAACATTAGCTAATACACGAACATATTCTTTACCCGCTTTTGTATTAGTAGTTAAAGTTACACGCTTATTTTGATTACCTTTTTTTCCTCTTGAATTAAACTTCACTTCAATTTCTGCCTCTTCGCCTGGCTGAATTGGTTTTTCAGGATATTTAGGTACTGTACATCCACAAGATGCTCTTGCATTTGTAATAACTAAAGCTGTTTTACCTGTATTTTTAAACTTAAAAGTTGTTTCAACAACATCACCTTGAATCATATCTCCAAAATCATGCTCAGTCTTTTCAAAAACCATTACTGCAACTTCCTTGCTTTTACCTGCCTCGCTTTTAGAAACCTCTACATTTTCCACTTTAACCTTACTAGATGCGTCATTGTTACATGAAACCATAACAGATGCACCTACTATCAACGCTGACAATATTGTTTTTCTCATCGAAATAACTTTTTAATTAGTTTAATTATTTATTTATTTTTGGTTCAGACCTCAAATATATAAACATTATACTAATCCCCTACCCGATTTTGAAATTTCTCCTTGTGCAGTTAATTCTTTTAATGCCTTATCTAAAACTCCGTTCACAAAAATCTTACTTTTTTCAGTAGAAAAATCTTTCGAAATTTCTAAATACTCGTTTATTGTAACTTTTGCTGGAATTGAAGGAAAATACAAAAATTCTGTAAGTCCCATTTGCATCATTATTAAATCTAACTGTGCAATACGCTCAGGATCCCAACCAGGAGTTTTATCAGTAATAATTTTCTTGGTTTTATCTAAATGCAATACAGTTTTGGTAAAAAGATCTTTAGCATACTTTTTATCATCAGCATCCTTATAAATTGTCATAAGTGGCTGCTTATCTTTCGAATCTTCGAAAGTTACCGTAAGAGTTTTTAAAGCCATACCATTGGCAACAGCAATATCACCTATCCAAGCAATATTTCTATCTTCAATATACTCGTGAATTTTCTCGTTTGGAGCAATCACGTCTTTAAATAAATCAATCATGAAATTTTTGTGAGACTTGAAGGTGTGCTCACTTTTTCGGATATACTTAGCGTATAATTCACTATTCTTAATATCCTTAAGTATAGATCTTAAATACTCGTCGTTATCTCTCCAATTAAAACCTCTATTCTCTACTGCTTCCTGAAGGTTTATATTTGCACCGAGCTTATGTACAAACTCGTTATTGGCTAACCTTTCATCAGGAACTAGGATTTCCTCTCCTAGTATTGATTTTTTTCTTCCGTCAATGGTATGTTTTTCCCATTGCACCACCTCTACTACTAAATCAAGCATTAAAATATACAAGTCATAAATATCATCTATACTTTTCGATAAATTTCGTTGTTCAACATCAACTCTATCTTTATCTGATTGTACAAATGAATATACAGATTGCATTACCTTGGCTCTGATATGTCTACGTGTTAGCATAAAATAAGAACTATTTAAATTGTGGTGCAAAGATATGAATTTTGATTTTATTATCCATCTCTCATTCAATCAAATTACAAACCTTATTTCATAATAGCTATACTATTGATAAAACACGGCAAACTAACACTTAACAAGTATAATAATGTTTTTTAAGCACACAACTTTGTACAAATCAAGATTAATACTAATTATCTATCAACTTATTTATTACCGATTTACGCCCAACTACTTGTAAAATTTCGTCATTTTCATACCTCAACCCACGAGCTGGAGAAAATTCTCTGGCATAAAATATTATTTGTAAATGAAGCTTATTCCAAAGCTCCTCGGGAAACAACCTCTTGGCATCTTTTTCGGTTTGTTCTACATTTTTTCCATTACTCAAACCCCAACGATACATTAATCTATGTATATGAGTATCAACCGGAAAAGCAGGAACTCCAAAAGCTTGAGACATTACTACCGATGCCGTTTTATGCCCCACACCTGGCAACGACTCTAAATCTTCGAAATTTTCAGGAACTTCCGAATTAAACTTATCAATCAATATTTTAGATAACCCCCAAATAGCTTTCGATTTTTGAGGAGACAAACCTATCGGCTTAATTATTTCTCTTATATCATCAACATCTAACCTAATCATTGCCTCAGGAACATCAGCTTTAGCAAACAATTCGGGCGTATGTATATTTACTCTTGCATCGGTACTTTGTGCCGAAAGCAACACAGCTACCAATAATGTATAAGAACTATAATGATTGAGTGGAATTGGCGTACGTGGATACAATTCTTCTAACTTATTTATTATATATTCTACTTTTTCCGATTTTTTCATCTAACAAATTTTAACCTGAAATTATATGCAAATAACACACTTACACTAAAAATAAATCAACTATTACAATATTAGTTACTGATAATTAAATTAATTTTTATTATCAAAAAAATCCCTTGATGATAAATAACTATAACATTATTTATCATCAAGGGATACATATCTACTTTATGATTACAAAAAAATACTACTAAATATTATTTAAGTGTAACAACAAAATTATTTGCGTACATATATTTAACTGAGAGTTTATAAGCACTAAATAATTAACAATTAAACATAATTTATTTATTAGCCTTCAACCAACCGTTTACATTTTCATCAATACGATTATTAATATTTTCAACATCAGCTTTAACAAATTTATCGCCTGTAATTTTTTCGTAAAGCTCAATATATCTTTCCGAAACCGACTCTACAAACTCATCGCTCATATCCGGAACAACCTGTCCTTCTTGTCCTTGAAAATTATTTTCTATTAACCACTGACGCACAAATTCTTTCGACAATTGACGTTGCTGAACTCCATTTGCTAATTTATTTTCATAACCATCGGCATAAAAATATCTTGAACTATCTGGTGTATGAATTTCATCAATTAAAATAATCTCACCATCAACAGTTTTTCCGAATTCGTATTTTGTATCAACCAAAATCAAACCCTTTTCCTTTGCAATTTCAGTTCCACGAGCAAATACTTTATAAGTATATTCCTCTAGTTTTGCATAATCATCGGCACTAACAACACCTTGCAATAAAATATCTTCTTTCGAAATATCCATATCATGCTCCCCATTATCAGCCTTTGTTGTAGGTGTAATTTTAGGCTGATTAAATTTCTGATTTTCAACCAAACCATCTTCCAACTCAACACCACAAAGCACACGTTTACCAGCTTTATACTCTCTCCAAGCATGACCAGTTAAATATCCACGAATAACCATTTCAACCTTAAAAGGCTCGCAAAATTTACCAATAGTAACATTTGCATCAGGTACAGCAATTATCCAATTCGGAACAATATCTTCGGTAGCCTTTAATGCTTTTTCGGCAATTTGATTTAAAACCTGACCTTTATAAGGAATACCTTTTGGCAACACAACATCAAAAGCCGACAATCTATCGCTTACAACCATTGCTAACAAATCGCCATCAATACTATAAACATCTCGTACTTTACCGTTGTACACCGATTTTTGCCCTTCAAATTCGAATTTACTTTCTACAATTGCCTTAGCCATTACCATCTATTTTCTTGTATGCGTTAATAATCTGTTTTACTAATTTATGTCTTACAACATCTTTATCATCCAAATATATAAATCCAATTCCTTTTTCATTATCCAAAGCAACTATTGCCTCCTTTAAACCCGATTTTTGATGCTTATATGGTAAATCTACCTGTTCAGGATCTCCGGTTACTATAAATTTAGCATGTTTACCCATACGGGTTAAAAACATTTTCATTTGCCCTTGGGTGGTATTTTGTGCCTCATCTAAAATAACAAAAGCATTATCTAAAGTTCGTCCACGCATAAATGCAAGCGGAGCAATCTGAATAATTTGCTTTTCAATTAACATTTCTAATTTTTCATGAGGAATCATATCGCGCAAAGCATCGTATAAAGGTTGCATATACGGATCTAGTTTTTCTTTCATATCTCCTGGCAAAAATCCAAGATTTTCTCCAGCCTCAACAGCCGGACGAGTAAGTATAATTTTTCTGACTTCTTTATTTTTTAAAGCACGTACAGCAAGTGCAACACTAACATAAGTTTTACCTGTACCCGCTGGCCCAACAGCAAAAACCAAATCATTATTATCCGATGATTTTATTAGCTTTTTCTGATTTTCGGTTAACGCCTTTATACGTTTACCTCCTACCCCATGCACAAGAGTATCATCGTTTTCTTTATAAGCTTTTCTATCGTATTCATCTGCAAAAATTATTCTTTCCAATTCGTTTTCGGGCAAATAATTATGCTGACTAACATAATCTACAATATCATTAAATCTACGTTCGAAATCAACTATTAAATCTTCCTCTCCCATAATTTTCAACTGATTGCCACGTGCAATAAGTTTTAATTTTGGATATAACGATCTAATTAATTCCAAATTAATATTATGCTCTCCATAAATATCAACCGGATTAACATTTTCTATTTCTAATATTATCTCGTTCAATTTGGGTTTGAGTTTAGTTTATTATAATTTAAATATCAGTAGCATATTTATATGCATAATTTTTACTGAACACATAATTATAAAAGCAAATTAACAATTACTATAAACTATAATTTCGCTCATAATATGTCAATAACAAAGTAATTTAAATACTTCTGAAATAGAAATGTAATTATCAGTATTATATTTCTTACTTCTAAGAATAAAATTCATCAATAAACACAAACATACAATAATAACACACAACAATTGTACTAAAACAAACTCTACGTTTTTACCAAAATATATTCTAATAATCGAACAAACATATAATAAACACTAACTATAACTAACTTTGATAGTTAGCATAAATAAAATACTATTTAGTTAATGTTTTCGATATAATAAATAACCAATGTTTTTTTATTTCGATATTAATTAAACATCGCTTTTAAGCTACTCTAAATTTTTATTGACATAACACATTTCAATTCTCAAAAAACACTATATGTTTAACGCATTTATAACAGTATTATTTTTTGCATCTATATTTAGTTTTATAAATGCAAAATACCTAAAACTTCCATCAACAATAGGTTTAATGATTCAGGCCACAATATTATCAGGTATTTTATTTTTGGTAAAAGAATACTTTCCTGATATATACAAATATATTCCACACTTTGAACGAACAATTGATTTTAGAGATTTCTTGATGAACGTAATTTTGAGTTTCCTATTATTTGCTGGAGCAATGCATGTTGATTTAAAGGAACTTCGATCTCAGAAAAGAACCGTATTTATGTTTGCAACATTAGGGGTTATAATATCAACAATACTAATAGGCTTTAGTACCTACTATATTTTAGGATGGTTTGGTATTGAAATACCTCTTTTATACGGATTTTTATTTGGCGCAATTGTATCGCCTACCGACCCTATTGCAGTACTTGGAATATTAAAAATGTACAATGTTAGAACCGATATTCAAATGAAAATTGAAGGTGAATCGTTGTTTAATGATGGTATTGGAATTGTAGTTTTTATATCAATAATGCACATGATTGATGGTGGAGTTGAAAACACTAGTGTAATTGATATTGCTACTTTATTTTTGCGTGAGGCAGTTGGCGGTGTTGCTTTTGGTTTTTTAATGGGATACACTGGGTTTTTATTTATGAAAAACATACAACATAATCCTAAAACCGACATTATGATAACTTTAGTTATTGCAACAAGTGGATATGCTATTGCTAATATGATTGAAGTTTCGGGAGCTTTAGCTATGGTTGTAGCTGGTTTATTTATTGGAAATAAAATACATAGCGATATTTTTACGGAAGAAACAAAAAACTACATTCATGTTTTTTGGGATGTGCTTGACGAAATACTAAACGCCATTTTATTTGTAATGATTGGTTTATTTGCCCTTCAAGTACATACCGAAGAAAACTCTAGTGTATTAATGCTGGTTTTAATTATTGCTGCAATGCTAATTATTAGATTTATATCGGTAATAATTCCATATTCTTTAATTAAACAAGACGAAAAAGAAAGCAATTGGAAAGTAATTTCAGTATTAAGTTGGGGAGGTTTAAGAGGTGGTTTGAGTATTGCATTAGCTCTATCAGTAGATCCCGAAAATCACGGAGATCTTTTTGTTTACATTGTATTTATAATAGCAGCTTTCTCAATAATTGTTCAAGGTTTAACTATTGGTAAACTTGTAAAAAAAGTTGGTTTAAATCAAAAGTAAATGATTTTTAGAAATCGATATTAACGACATTCACAATAATTACTATTATATAAATAACGTAATTTATCAGAGAGCCATAAAACACTAAACCAACTAACATTTAAAATAGTATAAAACAAAAACAGCTCAAAGTTAAATACAAACTTTGAGCTGTTTTTTGTTTAATTATTACCAACTATTTATTAGCAATATATATTTTAAGAGATTAATTTACATTAATCAATTCTTTCAATCTGAGCCATATAAAAACCATCGTAACCCGATTCGGCTGGCGATACTTTTTTGTCTTTAATTAGTTTAAAGTTTTTATTATTTTCTAAAAACTTTGCAACTTGCTCCTCGTTTTCCGAAGGTAAAATAGAACATGTAGCATACACAAGTAAGCCACCAACTTTAACCATTTTACTATATCTATCTAATATTTCGGCTTGAGTAACTTTTATAGTTTCTAAAAACTCAGGTTTTAATTTCCACTTAGCATCAGGATTTCTTTTTAAAACTCCTAAACCAGAACACGGTGCATCAAGCAAAACTCTATCTGCCGATTGTTGCATTCTTTTTATAACCTTTGTTGATGTTATTTCTTTAGTTTCAATATTATGGGCACCATCTCTTTTAGCTCTTCTTTTAAGCTCTTTAAGTTTGTTACCATAAATATCCATTGAAATAATAGAACCTTTGTTCTCCATTTTCGATGCAATATGCAAAGTTTTTCCACCTGCTCCTGCGCAAGCATCAACAACTCTCATACCTGGTTTTACATCTAAAAAATCGGCAACTAACTGCGATGATGCATCTTGAATTTCGAAAAATCCTCTTTTAAATGCTTCAGTAGTGAAAATATTTTTACGTTCTTTTAACTGTAAAGCATCAGGATATTCGTCTAATTTAATAGTTTCAATATCGTTGTTTTCAAAAATTTTCTGCAATTTATCAACAGTCGTTTTTAAAGTATTTACTCTAATTACTACTGGTGCCTTTTTATTAAGTGCCGAAATTTCGGTATTCCACTTTTCTTCTCCAAGTTCTTTTACTCCAACTTCATCCATCCAATCAGGAATAGATTCTCTGTAAACTCTATCTTCTCGTAACCTATTATAAGCTTTCATTATTTTAGCTTCCGGAATTACCCCTCTAACCTCATCCCACTGATCTGGAATAAAATAATCGTTTACGGTTGCCCAAGTAATAAACAGTTTCCATATATTTTTGTTGGTATAATGTCCTTTTATACCCGATACTTCTTCATATAATCTTTTCCATCTAACAATATCGTAAACTGTTTCTGCAATAAAACCACGATCTCTTGCTCCCCATCTAGGGTCTTTTTTTAGGGTCTTTTCGATTACTTTATCAGCGTACTTTCCATCTTTAAAAACCTCAGTTAGCGCTTGAACAACTGCTAAAACTAAGTTTTTGTACATTCTCTTTTTCATCTGTATAAAATATTTTTTGTCTTTAAAAACCTACTTATTTATAGTAAAGACTAAATTATTGTGCGCTTTATCTTTAAAAGCGGTATTTAAGCCGAATAAATTCAGAAACACAAAAAATACACAATGTAACTTTATTCATATTAGGCATTTACGTGTTAAATTTACGCGGTGCGAAGTTAACATTTATTATATACTACATCAAATATTAGATGATATATTACATGTTGAAATGCTAAAGTACGCCTAAAATTAGGTTGCTTTTATGTTTTTTATGTTATCGTTACTAATTAAATACAAAATATACTTGAAAAATTCGCTTATATAAGCCGATAAACCTCTTTCTGTTTTCCACCAATTTGTTACATCATAAACATCGTTAGGTGCTCCTGCTATTTCTATTTGTAAACTATCCGAATCAATTATTTTATTAAACGCCAATAATGCTCTCCTAGTATGAAAGTTATCGGTAACAATAATTACACGTTTCAATTTATTGGTTTCAATATACCTCAACAAATCTCTAGCTTCATCATAAGTACTTTTAGCACCATCATTTATACTTTCAACAACTTCGAACTCTACATTTTCGTATTTCAATATATTTTTAAGGTTTCCGAAATCAGAAACCATTATATCTTTATAATCAAATTCTAAAGAAGCAGGATGAGTAATTAAAATTTTATCGGCGTAACCATCTCTAAACAATTCAATACTTTTTTTTGCACGAGTATCAGCACATCCACCCAAAATTAAAATTGCATCAGCACCTTTTGTATAATTATTGATTGTGAAAAACTTGGCATACTGAGTTAATATAGCCGAATGAAAAATTAATGCAGTTATTAAAAAAACTACTATTGCTAAAAGTACCTTCAATGGAAATTGGTTTTATTAGTTTAATCTAAAACATTTAATAATTATGGGTTACACAATTACATCCGATAATATATTAATATAAAGTTCGATACCTTCATTTATTTCTGAAATATGAATATACTCGTTTGCTGTATGTGATCGTGCCGAATCTCCTGGACCCATTTTTAATGATGGTTGTTTAATAAAAGCCTGATCGGATTGGGTTGGAGAACCATACATAGTTCTACCCAACTTTGTACCCGCTAAAACTATTGGATGGTTTTTAGAAATAAACGACGGGTTAAAACGCATTGAACGTGGATGAATACGAGATACTGTATTTTCATTTATTATATCGTAAACTTCCTGATTAGTATATTCTTCAGTATTACGTACATCTACAACATATTTACATGTATCAGGTACTACATTATGTTGTTTTCCTGCTTCAATTTGTGTTACCGACATTTTTACCTTACCCAATACATTCGATTCTTTATCAAACTGATAACTCTGAAACCATGCAATATCTTTCATTGCATTATATATTGCATTTTCTCCTTCTTCTCGGGCGGCGTGTCCTGCTTTTCCTGGTGCAAAACCTTCTAGCACCATTAATCCTTTTTCGGCAACAGCCATTTGCATTTGAGTTGGCTCTCCTACAATTGCAAATTCAAAATCAGGAAGATTTGGCAACAAACTTACTATACAATTAGGTCCCGAATTTTCTTCTTCGGCACTAATTGCAACCATTACGTTATACTTTAAATTTGCATTATTATAGAAATACAAAAAAGTACTTAACAACGAAACTGCTGGTCCACCGGCATCGTTACTTCCTAAACCGTATAAAATTCCATCTTCAATATCTGGCGAAAAAGGATCTCTGGTATATCCCGAATTTGGTTTTACAGTATCGTGATGAGAATTTAATAATACAGTTGGCTTTGATTTATCGTAAAACTTATTCAGAGCCCAAATGTTATTATCCTGACGATTTATATTTTCAACTCCATTTTCTTTTAAAAATGACACTAAAATATCGCCTGTAATTTTTTCGTCCCCCGAAATTGATGGTGTTGCTATTAATTTTTTTAAAAGCTCTACCGCATTATATTGAAGCGTTTCTATTTTCATTTTATATTTTTTTAAACAATATTAAGTAATGGTTAATTAAAAGTGAACGAGTGAACAACCATTATTTATTTCTAAATAAATTTATTTAAACACTTAACCATTACTTATATATCATCTTATTATATCATCATAAACTACAACACCAAACTAGTGTGTTTAGTATTTTCATTATTTATATAATAAGTACTTGCAATACGCACTACACTTACTCCTTTTTTAAGGGCTTCGAAAGAATTATCTAACTTCGGAATCATTCCATCAGCTACAATTCCATCTAATTTAAGTTGAGCATATTTATCTACATTAATATTTTCTACCACGCTATCCATATTTTTTATATCCAGCATTACTCCTGGCAATTCAAAAACATAAATAAGTTCGGTTTCAGTTAATTTAGCTAAGGCTTTTGCCACTTCCGATGCAATTGTATCGGCATTTGTATTTAATAACTGACCATTTCCATTGTGTGTAATTGCCGAAAAAACCGGTACGATTCCCATTTCTGAAAATTTAAGAATAGTATCGCCATTTGCCTGCTTTACATCTCCTACATTTCCGAAATCAATAGTTGGATGATTACGTTTATCGGCCAACAAAACATTTGCATCTGCACCAGTTAAACCCAAAGCATTTACACCTTTTGCTTGCAATTTTGCTACTACCTTTTTATTAACCAATCCGGCATAAACCATTGTTACAACATCAAGCATGGCATCGTCAGTAATTCTACGTCCTTCAACCATCTTAACCTCAATACCCATATCAGTAGCTAACTTAGATGCTACTTTTCCTCCTCCATGAACCAAAACTTTTGGTCCTTCTATTTTAGAAAAGCTATCAATAAATTCATCTAACGCCTGTGGATTATCAATTACATTTCCTCCTATTTTTATAACTTTCATTATTTTTCTTATTGGATATAATTAACTATTTTCTAAAATATTTTTTAAAACAACTTGTGCCGAATATGTACGATTATTAGCTTCAGCAATTGTAATATTTCTTTCTTTATTATCCATTACATCATCTGCAACAACAACATTTCTACGTACTGGCAAACAGTGCATAAATTTACCGTTATTGGTGTTTTTCATTTTTGCCTCGTCAACTATCCAAGAATAATCAACATCTCCTGCTTGTCCGTAATTTTCGTAACTACTCCAGTTTTTAGCATATATAAAATCGGCTCCTTCAAATGCTTTTTGCTGATTATGCTCTACCGTTACACCTTCCATAACTTCCGGATTTAACTCATAACCTTCGGGGCAAGTAACTACCAAATCAACTTTATTCGAATTCTTCATATACTCAACAAAAGAATTTGGTACAGCCTGAGGCAAAGTACGTGGATGTGGTGCCCAAGTAAGTACCACTTTTGGTTTTGCAACAATTTTGTGTTCCTCAATAGTAATTAAATCGGCTAATGCTTGCAGTGGATGACCTGTTGCACTTTCCATACTAACAATAGGTTTTGTAGCATACTTTTTAAATGCCGAAATTACAGGCTCGGAATAATCAAGTTCTCTATCTTTTAACTCCGGAAAAGTACGTATTGCAATAATATCGCAATACTGAGAAATTACCTCAGCAGCTTCTTTAATATGCTCGGCTTTTCCTTCATTCATAACAGCTCCATCTTCAAACTCTAAAGCCCAACCGTCAGAACCTATATTCATTACAATAACATTCATTCCTAAATTAAACCCTGCACGCTGAGTACTTAAACGAGTTCGTAAACTTGGGTTGTAAAATATCATTCCAAGAGTTTTATTTTCTCCTAAATGCTTATGCTCGAAAGGAGCTTTTTTTAACTCAATAGCTTCTTGTACTAATTCATCAAGATTTTTAATATCCTGTATCGACGTGTAATGTTTCATTTTATTTGCATTTGTATGCTTGCTTTAGTATTTTTTTTTATTAAAATACCTACTTGCAAAACTGTTAATAAAAAAGGGGCTTGATGTTTAAAACACCAAGCCCCAAAATTATAATAATATTTTCATTGAAAGTTACATAATTGATAGTTTATGCAACTAAAATTCAATTTTATGTAAGAGTATTTATAACTATCTAAAATAATTAAGCAGTAACTGCTATTCGTAAACCTGAAATATTACAAATGCATACATCACAAATCGTAAATAACGAAAAAGTGCCCACATTAAATAACTCTTAAAGCTGTATTTTACCATACCCGATGCTAAACTTACAACCGAATGAGGTACTGGAGATACTGCTCCTAAAAAAACAAAAACTCCTCCCCATTTTTTTAAATTTACAATATGTTTGGCTATTTTATTTTCGATATGCTCTTTAACAGACGGTATTAAAAACAATCGATTGCCAATAAAATACGAAATAATTCCGCCTATGTACGATAAGGTAGCTAAACCAAACAAAAACATCCATGGAGTAATTGATTTAGATGCCCACGCAATAAAAATTTCGGGTGGAATTAATCCTAAAATTGTTTCTGAAACTAAGAATATTGAAAATATAGTTTCCTGAGAATATTTTTCTACAATGCCATTAAGTAATGTGTTAATATCTAAAACAAAAAAATCAACTGCCAATAACAACAACACAAAAGCTATTATTACAGTACCAGCTTTATATGCTGTTTGTTTTAAAAAAGAGTAGAAATTAGTTATTTTATAATATCTATTTAATAATACCAATCGTTTAGTATCACCATTAAGTAATTCTTTTATCATCATCATTTTCGTAAGATCATTCAATACCTATATAGGGTGTACAAACATAGCCTTTTACATTTTTATTAAATATAATTTAAAACATAAAAGGCCATATTATTTTACTTTTACAACGATGCTAGTAATGCGTTATAAAACAGCTTTATATGTTCTGATTTAACAGTTAAAGAAGGAAGTATTCTTAATAAATTTGGATTAGCTGCATTTCCTGTTAGCATTTTATGATCGAAAAGAATCTTTTTTCTTAATTCGGCCACCGGAAAATCAAACTCCACTCCAATCATTAATCCTCTACCTTTTATTTGTTTTACTTCAGGTATTTTAGAAAACAACTCTTTAAATTCAACTTCTTTTTTAGCTGCGTTTGCAATTAAGTTTTCTTCTTTTATAATATCTAAAACCGAAATAGCGGCAGACATTGCAAGATGATTTCCTCCAAAAGTAGTACCTAACATTCCGAAATTAGCTTCAATATTTTCATGAATTAAAACTCCACCTACCGGAAAACCATTTGCCATTCCTTTTGCTGTTGTAATAATATCGGGTTTAATATCGTGATGCTGAAATGCAAAGAATTTTCCACTACGCCCGTATCCACTCTGAATTTCATCTAAAATTAAAATGGCTTCGTATTGCTTAGTTAACCTTTCTACTTCTTTAAAAAAACCAGAAGTACCTTCGTCTAAACCTCCAACTCCCTGAATACCTTCAATAATTACAGCCGCAACATCACCTTTTTTCAATTCAAGGTATAAAGCCTTATCATCGTTTAATGGCAAAAAAGTTACTTTATGTCCTTTATTTATTTCAGCCTGAATTTTTGGATTATGCGTTGCCGCAACTGCTGCCGACGTACGTCCATGAAATGCTTTATCGAAAGCAATAACACGACCTTTACCCGTTTTAAAAGATGCAACTTTTAGTGCATTTTCGTTAGCTTCGGCACCCGAATTACACAAAAACAGATTATAATCTTCGCATCCCGACATTTGCCCCAACTTTTGAGCCAACTCTTTTTGCAAAGGATTTTGAACAGAGTTTGAGTAAAAACCAATCTTCTCAATTTGTTTTTGTATAGCCTCCACGTATTTTGGATGAGAATGCCCCACCGAAATTACTCCGTGTCCTCCGTATAAATCTAAATACTCCTGACCTTTATCATCCCAAACATTTACATCTTTTCCTTTTTCTAAAGTGATGTTGAATAATGGATATACGTTAAATAAGTTCATTTTAATATGGGTTAAATATTAATTAATAATAAGGAAAGTAGATAAATACAAATAAGCAGAACTTTTTTTTCTACATATTTACACATACCTACTTACACCTATACTTATATTTATTATGTATAATTTACTCTAAAAATACTGAGCCTGAATTTTCAAACCAGTTAACTCATCAAGTCCAAACATCATATTCATATTCTGAACTGCCTGACCCGATGCACCTTTCAATAAATTATCAATTGTTGATGTAACCAAAAGTTTATCGTTGTATTTCATTAAATGAACCAAACCTTTATTTGTACCAACAACTTGTTTCATGTTTATTTTTTTATCAGACACTACCACATTTGCCGAATCTTTATAAAAATCTTCGAAAATTTGGTAAGCCTCCTCAATAGTTCCATCAAACTTAGTGTACATAGTTCCGAAAATACCTCTTGGAAAATCTCCACGGCTTGGCATAAAAATAACCTCATTATTAAAATTAGGCTGAAGCTTTACAATACTCTCTCCTATTTCTCCTAAATGTTGGTGCGTAAACTCTTTGTATGTAGAAAAATTATTGTTTCTCCACGAAAAATGAGTTGTAGCCATTGGCTTAACTCCAGCTCCTGTTGATCCGGTTGCATAATTTACATGCAAATCGTCTTTCAACAAACCTTTTGATGCCAACGGAAGAATAGCCAACTGAATTGCAGTAGCAAAACATCCAGGATTAGCAATATAATTAGCCTTTTTAATTTGCTTTCTATTAGTTTCAGGCAATCCGTAAACAAACTCTTTTCCCATAAAAACCATATCGGCATCTAAACGGAAATCATTACTTAAATCAATAATTTTTGTATTTGCCGAAAATTCGTTTGCTTCAATAAAAGCACTTGAATTACCATGTCCTAAGCAAAGAAAAACAACATTTACATCTTTATTAATTACACTCGAAAATATTAAATCGGTATCTCCAATTAAATCCTCGTGCACATCCGAAAGTTTATTTCCTGCATTTGATGTAGAGTAAACAAAATCAATTTCCGCCTGCGGATGATTAACTAATATTCTACAAAGTTCTCCGGCAGTATATCCTGCCCCTCCTATAATTCCTGCTTTAATCATTTTTTACTTCGCCTTTTGTAATCAGCTATTTGGTTTTACAATCAATTTTAAAAGTTAACCGTAAAAACAAACAACATGAAACTATTTGGTTCCTTAACAAATACTGTGATTTATGTAATAGATATTTGTTAAAGAACTAACTATTTTTAAATACCATAAAATAATTGGCAAAAACACTCAATTAAAAAATTAAGATTTTTGCCAATTATTTATGATTACTTTTTATTTACTGCGTGATATATTTTGTTTGAAGTAGAAAGAACTTTTATAAACCCTTTAGCTTCTTCGGCATTCCAAAGTTTGTTAGCCTCTCCGTACTCTCCAAATTTATTACTCATCAAATCGTAATCAGAAGTAATACCTACTACTTGAGAAGAATAAGGACGTAAAGTTAACTCAACAGTACCGGTAACCGATTTCTGAGAACTCTCTAAAAACGCTTCAATATCTCTCATTGTAGGGTCAAGATACTGTCCCTCGTGCAACAACATTCCGTAAAAATCTCCAAGTTGAGATTTATGGTATTGTTGCCATTTAGATAAAGTATGCTTTTCTAAAGCATGGTGAGCTTTAATTATTGTAAGTGCAGCAGCGGCTTCAAATCCAACTCTACCTTTTATACCAATAATAGTATCTCCAACATGTATATCTCTACCAATTGCGTAAGCCGAAGCTAATTCTTCAACCTTAAGTATTGCGTTTAACGATGAAAATTTTACTCCATTTACACCACAAATTTCACCTTTATTAAAGTCGATAGTAATATTGCTTGGTTCAGTTTTTGTAGGCTGACTTGGATATGCAGTATCAGGGAGAGATTTATTAGATGTTAAAGTTTCGGCTCCTCCAATTGAAGTACCCCAAATACCTTTATTAATCGAATATTTTGCTTTAGACCAAGCTATATCAACACCGTGTTTTTTCAGAAATTCAATTTCCTCTTCTCTCGAAAGAGCTAAATCTCTAATTGGTGTAATAATTTCAATTTCTGGTGCAAGAGTTTGAAAAATCATATCGAAACGAATTTGATCGTTTCCTGCTCCTGTACTTCCGTGTGCAACAGCATCGGCTCCAACCGATTTTGCATATTCAATAATTGCAATTGACTGAAAAACACGCTCAGCCGAAACCGATAATGGATATGTATTGTTTTTTAAAACATTACCATAAACCATAAATTTAATGGCTTTTTCGTAATACTCCTCAATAATATCAAGATTAACGTGTGCTACCGAACCCATTTCTATTGCCTTAGCCGAAACAACTTTTAGTTCTTCTTCCGAAAAACCTCCTGTGTTAACTAAAACGGTATGAATTTCATATCCTTTTTCTACTCCTAAATGTTTCAGACAATAAGTTGTGTCTAAACCTCCACTGTATGCTAATACTACTTTTTTCATATTTTATATTAGTTTGTGGTTTGACATTTGAAGCTTGTAATTAAATAGTACAATTTTAATTTTATACTGTTTAATTACAGTCTTCAAACTTCAAACTAACGTGTAAATGCTAATTTTATAAATTCCTTTGGATTCGACATTTTTTTTGCCGCTCCTAATAATGTTGTTTTTATTTTCTTTAAACGTTGTAAAACTGGAGATTTCTCTTCAAAATTAAACATTTGGTCATTCTTATGATGTAATCCATCGTATAACAAGCCAGTACACAAACACATTTTTCGTCCGGTACGCTCCAAAACATCAAAGTTTACACACGTTTTACAACCATTCCAAAATTCATCGCCTTGCGGAAGTTCCGAAAATGTAACAGGACGATATCCTAAATCAGTATTTAATTTTAAAACTGCCAAACTTGTTGTTATACTAACAATTTTAGCATCGGGATAAAGCTCTTTTGAATAAGCAAAAATTCGTGCTTTAATTCTTTTAGCCAATCCCATATTTCTGAAATCAGGATGAACAATCAACCCCGAATTAACTAGGAATTTACCCTCTTGAAAAATTTCGATATAAGAAAAACCTGCAAAAACACCTTCATCGGTTAAAGCAATAATAGCTTTACTTTCAACAAGTTTTTTCTGCACATAATCAATCGAACGCCTGGCAATACCAGTACCTCTGGCTTTAGCTGAAGTTTCAATTGTATCTAAAATTTCGGTAACGTATTTAACGTGAGTTTTATTGGCTACTACTACATTTATTTGCATAATGGTAGTTTTAAGGTATATTCCTGATGTTTTAAAATCAAAAATAAATTACTAATATATTTGTAAAGGAAATGTTCGAGTGTGTATGAATAGTACGTAACCATTCTGATTTTTAAACGCCCAACGGGCGACGCAATGAAACAGCAACAAAACAACGAATCCTAAAAATTCGTGTAGAAGAAAATTTTGTATGTGTTGCTATATTATTCACTTATGTTTTTATGTTTTATACGTGCAAATTTAATCTGATTTTATAAACACACAAATTAAATTCATGTTTTTTACATAAAGCATTAATTTAACTTACAAAGTTAATACAAACACACAATATAAGTTACAAACAAGTACTTTAGTATATGTAAACACATCAAAGCACCTAATATAAGCCACTGATTTCAGTGGCTTTATTTTTGAGGTAGAGTATTCAATAAAGTTCATAACTGTAACTAATTAAACCACTGATTATTTATTCTGTTTTATTATTGTCGACATAAAATTACAAAACCTTTGCAAAATCAACCATTAATACAGTTATTCTATCATTCAGTAAATATTCGATGTAATATTGTTTTATATCCCTTAAATAGTTCCATAAAATTCCATTCTGTATTTTAAAACTGATTTACAAATAATAGTTAATTTTAACACAATTATATTGTACTATTTATATTACATAACAAGTAGTTGTACTACTATGCTTTACGAATACTAACACTATACAATTTTTTTATAACTTTATTGACTTTCTTTTTCAAACTTAAATTCAACAAAGACAAAACCTATTATAAAAGATATTATGAAAAATAAAACAGTAATATTAGCAGTAATAACATTACTCGTTATTGGTTCATGGACATCGTTATTAGAGCAATATTCCGAAAACTACATAAACGATTCTCTTGCTGATGCAGGAGTGGCTTATGGTACGGCACGTGGAATAAACGCTTTAGTATCGATGTTTCAAACTACCGAAATTGGAGCTGGTTTGGGAATTAGTGGTTCAATTACAATAGGTGAAGTTTTAGATCCTTTAAACGATTTAATAGAACGATTTTCGGATGTAATGACTATTGTAATAAGTTCGTTAATATTACAAAAAATACTATTATTAATAGTATCTAATAAAATATTTACAGTAGCACTTACCGTACTTGGTTCAATTTCAGGATTAGTACTTTTATTAAAAAACACAAAGTATTTTAAATTTACATTTAGGCTATTGTTGATATTTGTAGTTATTAGATTTTCTCTTATAATTGTTATTCTTTTAAATAGCTCGATTGATGCCATGTTTATTTCTCATCATATAGAAAATGGAAATTCTAAATTATCATCAAGCGAAACTGAGTTAAGTAACACTATCAACTCTACCGATTTATCAGCCGAAAAAATAGAAGAGTTAAATAAAAATATAGTAACTAAAAAGGCAAAAAAGAAAAAGGCTGAAAAAAAATTAATATCAGCTAAACAAAATACAGATAAAATAGATGAATCTTTTTTTGAAAGCGTAATAGGGTCTAATGACGAATACATCTTATTAAAAAAGAAAGAAGAAAAACTAGAAGATGAAATTAAAAAATTAAATAACGAAATTGAAACTATAAACAACGAATTAAATGGTGATAGCAGTATTTATGAGCAAATGTCGAATTTAAAAGATAATTTATCGCCTAGTGTTATTGCCGAAAAAATAACCAGTATGGTTGATAATATTTTTGAACTTTTGGTACTATTTGTACTTAAAACAATATTGATTCCTATTACGTTTATTTACATGTTAAGAGGACTTGTAAAAGGTGCTTGGAATATGGAAATTAATTTCGACAACAAATAAAATACATTATTTATGTGATGTTTTTAAATGCAAAAAAGGCAAAACCAATAATTGGTTTTGCCTTTTTTTTATGCTTTGCTAAATTTAATATTGTATTAATTTAATCTTGAATTTAAAGTTTAAAAAACATTAAATTTTAAATTAACAAATGCCATCATTGCTTCTACGTCAAGTGCAACACGTTCCATTATTTCAGAAGCTTCACCTCCAAATAACTTACCCATAATAGCACCGTTTGCAGTAGAAATATAAACCTGTCCGTTTGACTTTTCATATACTGCAAAAGATTTATGCATCATAGCACCTATCTTTTTTCTATTATCAGCTTCTAACATTTCCGAAGCTAATTTACCATGACAATATTTTACAATTTTAAAGTTTCCTATTGCCGCACCTCCACCAGCTTGCACTGCTTTATTCTGATCAATAAGTCCGGTTACACTCCAACCATCTTGGGCGTTAATATTATTCTGAATAACCTCAACAGTTTTATCAAATTCGTAAGGACTTTTAATTTCTTTCAACATCATATTTCCTGACGACATATTTAGTGCCAAACCTGTAAAAAATACTCCTAAAATCAACCCTCCTAATATCGATACTATTACTAATATTTTCTTTTCCATTATTTCTTTTATTTCAATTTTATATAAATTACCCTTATTTAAATAGGGCTAAATCCTAACTTTATAAATTATGCTTGTCTGTTTAAAAAAGCCTTATGATGTTGAGAATTTTCTCTCAGCATTCTGTTTCCACAATCAGGGCACTTTGTTTGCATACATTTTACACCTTGTATATGCGTAGCTTTTATACCGCATTTAACACAAATACAATCGCCTTCGGCCTGCATTGAATATCTTCCTTTTTTAACTTCGCAATCTGACATTTTATTATTTTTATTTACAGTATTTTACTGTTTGTACTTTAATTAATTTTAACTGAGAATTATTAATCCTCCTCTACACACAATTCTTTACGCTTTATAGCACCTAATGTTTTGGCTCCTACCACAAACAAAGCAACTATTGATAATGTCATAAAAAACCAAGCCAAATACATATATATTGTATGAGATGTAAGTTGATAAGCTGCCACCGATGATAATGTTACAGATGCTAAAGGGAATAAAAATGCCCACCACGAAACAAAAAACTTTAAGTTTTTAAAACTCTTGAAAAGCATAAGTAGCAATGCCGCAAAAAAGTAGGCTATGTATAGCATGAAAAATGCAAATGTATCAAGGCTTTGAGTAATTTTTACATACGATGCAAAACCAACTGCAGGCGGTGCAAGTAATATAAAAAATGTTGGTAGAAACTTTTTTGGCAATTGATCGTGAAAAACAACTCTGTTCATAAATATTGTAAGCAATATTATCCAAAACAAAAATCCTATTCCGAAATAAACCAAAGCCAATTCTCTTGGAATAAAATCAACACCAATAACCGGAATAAGCATATTACCAACAACCGGAATAAACCATGCAGGGTTAAATGTTTTTATTTCGAAATTATGCTGAATCCAAAATCTAATGGTATGCAACATTATATAGGTATGTCCTATAAAACCAATCCACCACAGCGGTAACGATACCATTGGCCAAATACCATAAAACATAATAGCCATTAATAAAAACGAAATGGTAATTGCCGAAAAGAAATTAATTCGGATACGGTGTTTAAAGTCTGTTTTTACTTCTTCGGGAAATCTATACGCCTTTTCGGAATACAAATACACCGACACTACAAAAGTTAAAACTGTTAATGCCATAACTATTAAATACGGCCACTCTGGAAACCACTGCAAGTGGTAAAACTTATTTAAGGCAGCAGAAACTCCTGCCATACCCATTACGCTAGAAAAACCAGCAATGGGAAAGTGTTGTACTCTTTTCTTCATCTTCCTTTATTTATTATTTTGTTTTGCAATACTATTTACTCAGTAATTATTTTTTTATTCTCACACAACGACTTAGCAATTTTGTACCTGGCCTTATCATAAATCAATGTAAGTGTTGGACGAGAAATCCCCATTTTTTCGGAAGCTTTAAGTTGAGATAATTTCAAATAATCTTTATACTTAATACTATCGTACTCATCGGCACTTAAATAAACAAACTCATTTTCTAACATATTATCTATTTTAGATACTATACCTCCTTTAGATTTAGTAGCAGAATAAACTCTCAGGTTTTTTATTGAATGTTTCATTGTCTAAAAATATTTCAACAAATATATTACGCACATATGTTCATAACTAATTTTTATATGAAAATTTAACTATGATACTTTACCGTATTTAAACGTGATGAAAATCACACTAAACAATGATTAATTTTTAATTGTCAATAGTTAATTATGTAGTGCTTGTAAAATATCATTAGTTTAATCTCCACAAAAAAAACCACTAAAAACAATTAGATACTAATTGTTTTTAGTGGTTTTAAAATTTATAATTAATTGTATTAGCCAAACCCAAAGGTTTTTGTTCTCTTTTAATTTTTAATTACAGTTTCTGAAAGAAATCATTTCCTTTATCATCGGTAATAATAAATGCAGGGAAATTTACTATTTCTATTTTTCGTACTGCTTCCATTCCTAATTCTGGAAAATCAATAACCTCAACCGATTTTATATTTTCCTCGGCTAATAAAGCTGCAGGTCCACCAATCGATCCTAAATAAAAACCTCCGAACTTACTACAAGCATCAATCATTTGCTGAGATCTATTACCTTTTGCAAGCATAATCATACTTCCACCTTTTTCTTGAAACGGTGCAACATACGGATCCATTCGTCCGGCAGTTGTTGGTCCGAAACTTCCCGAAGGTTTTCCTTTAGGAGTTTTTGCAGGTCCGGCGTAATATATTGGATGATTTTTAAAATATTCGGGCATTTCTTCCCCGTTTTTCAACATTTCCATAATACGAGCATGAGCCATATCTCGAGCCACAATTAAAGTACCTCTTAAATTTAAACGAGTTTTAATAGGATATTTAGTAAGCTCTTTTAAAATATCGTTCATAGGCTGATTCAAATCAATTTCAACAGCAGGCTCTAAATGTGGTGCCTTTGCAGGTAAATATTTTTCAGGATTTTTTTCTAATTGCTCAACAAATATTCCTTCAGCAGTAATTTTTCCTTTTATATTTCTGTCGGCACTACAAGACACTCCAAGCCCAACAGGATTTGATGCTGCATGACGAGGCAAACGAATTACACGCACATCGTGTGCAAAATATTTACCTCCAAACTGTGCTCCTATTCCAGCTTCTTCGGTTATTACTTTAACAATTTTCTCCCATTCTAAATCTCTAAAAGCTCTACCCCCATCGTTACCCGTTGTTGGTAAATTATCGTAATATCCTGCCGATGCTAACTTAACAGTTTTAAGGTTTGCCTCTGCCGATGTACCACCAATTACCAAAGCCAAATGATAAGGCGGACAAGCAGCCGTACCCAAATCCATTAATCTGCTTTTTACAAAATCTCTTAAATTTTCATCGGTTAATAAAGCCTTAGTTTTTTGATACAAGAAAGTTTTATTTGCCGATCCCCCACCTTTTGCCATAAACAGAAACTTATACTCGTTTCCTTGCTGAGAATAAATATCAATTTGAGCCGGTAAGTTTGTTCCTGTATTTTTTTCCTTCATCATTGTTAATGGCACAACCTGAGAAAAACGTAAATTTTTATCCTGATAAGTATCGTAAACACCTTTCGATAATTCTTCGGCATCGTTTACACCCGTATAAACACCTTCTCCTTTTTTACCCATTATAATTGCTGTACCAGTATCTTGGCAACTTGGCAACTCTTCATTGGCAGAAGTTACAGCGTTTTTAAGCAAAGCATAAGCCACAAACTGATCGTTTGATGTGGCTTCGGGATCTTCTAAAATATTTACAAGTTTTTGAAGATGAGTAGGACGTAAATAAAACGAAACATCAGACATAGCCTCTTTTGCTAACAATTGCAATGCCTCTGGTGCAATTTTCAAAATCTGTCGTCCATCAAAGTCATTTACAGAAACATGATTTTTCGATAATAATCTATATTCAGTAGTATCTTTCTCTATCGGGAAAGGTTCTTGATAAAAAAACTCACTCATTACTATTAGTATATTTTGGTTATATTTTGCAGTAAATACAATTATTAGTTTCTAAAAGTAATTTTCAATATATAATATCAATTAAAAATTTAAGTGATATTATAATTTCTCATGATAGTTACTTTATCTAAATATTGTACAATACCAAAGTATAAAATGTATGCATTATTACAAGTGATATTTGTCATAACCAAAACAGTTTTTACAACTTTGTAAAAACATCTTTTTTACCAATATAATATTCCTTTACCACGCTTTTAACACCATAATAATCAACCGAAAAATTAGGCATTAATTTACGCTGTTGCAAAGCATATTTCAACATAAAATAAAAACTAAAATGTGCTTTTATAATGGCAAATGTATGTTTTGGTTTTAAATCGAATAGAAATTTAGCACCTGCAATTCCATCAAGTACCAAACGAGAAAGTATAACAGGAAGTATTTTATTAGAAGGAAGATTTTTAACCAAAGTAACTAAAGAATTACGAAAATTTAAATATGTTTTTTTAGGATTACTACTATTTAAAGTAGCTCCACCAACATGATAAACAACCGAACTTGATACATATTTAATTTTGTATCCATAATTAATAGTTCTCCAACATAGGTCTATTTCTTCCATATGTGCAAAATAGTTTTCATCGAAACCACCTAATTTATTAAAAACATCTTTACGTATAAAAAAACATGCACCCGAAGCCCAAAATATATCCTGTTCGTTATTATATTGACCTTTATCTTCTTCTACCGTATTAAAAATTCGTCCTCTACAATACGGGTAACCAAAACTATCAATAAAACCACCACCAGCACCGGCATATTCAAATTTACTTTTGTTTTTATAGTCTAGTATTTTAGGTTGAATAATTGCAGTATTTTTATCCAATAAAAATTTATCAACCACCGGATTCAACCAATTTTCAGTAACCTCAATATCAGAATTAACCAACACAAAAATATCGGCATCAACATGTTTTAAAGAATCGTTGTAACCTTTGGCATAACCTCCATTTGCTGAATTTTGAATTATAGTAACATCAGGAAAATTATTTTTTATAAACTCAACCGAATTGTCTGTTGATGCATTATCTGCAACAATAACTTCGGCATTACCCGAATATTTAACCACACTTGGCACAAACTTTTTTAACAACTCTTTTCCGTTCCAATTAAGGATTACAACAGCTACTTTCAATATTGGTTGGTTTTTATGAATTTCTGCAAATATATACACTTAGGCATATTAACAACTATCAAAAGTAAAAATGCATAATATTCTATGTTTTTTGTTAAAAGTTCATACTTTTAAATCTTAATAATTACCCGTAAAATAGGCTTAATAAAAAATATATTTTACCTATAAATCATATACTAATAAATAGTAGTATTTTAACTACCTTTGCAAAAATTTATAATCAAACATGGATAATAAAACAAAACTACGCATTCCAACAATCATACTATTCATTACCACTGCATTATCGGGAGGATATTTAGCATATATTCAATTTAATGGTTCGGATAATATTTATGCAAAACTAATTTCTTTATTGATTTTTGTTTCCTCAATGTATTTATCTACTAAAAATTGGGTAAAAGAAAATCCTGAAAAAAATAAAAAAACTTGGTCGGAATCTGATAGAGTTTAATTTATACTGATATTATATATTTTAATATCACCTTGCTTTTATTTCTGTTTAAAGATTAAAACATATAGACTAAACTAAAAAGCAGACAGTTATTAAATAGAAATTACGCTTATAATATCTATTTTTACTGTAAAAGTAAAATCATATAACTGTTAATTTTGTTAACAGTAGTTAATTATATTAATATGAGTTTTAAAGTAGGCGATAAAGTTACGTTTGTTGACGAGGCTATTGATGGTGTTGTAATTTCGGTATCGAGTAAGTGTATTGGAGTTGAAACTGAAGATGGTTTTGAGGTTGAATGTAACAGAAAAGAAATCGCAAAACGTAGTTTCGACAACGATATGTCGAATTTTATTGATGATAATAAGTTGAGTAGCATTTTAGAAGAAAAAAATGCCGATAATGTTAAACGTAGCAACAATAAAAGTCAGAAAAAAAACAATGATAATTTAACGGTTATAGATTTACATATTGAAAAGCTTAAACCAAATTATCATAATTTAGATAGATTTGATATTCTTGAGCATCAACTTAGCCAAGCCGAATATGTTTTGAATAAGGCAATGAAAACCGGAAAATCGGGAATTGTTTTTATACACGGATACGGTGATGGTATACTAAGAGATGCAATACACAGAATGTTGCGTAACAATTATAAGCTTCATTTTCACGATGCAAATTATGTAAAGTATGGCGAAGGTGCAACTGAAGCTATATTCATATAATTTTAATTAAATGTTTACAGTAGGCAAATGCCTCAAACAACAACAAACAATATGGGACAACAGGATTACAAAATGATTGCCAAAACACTTTTTGGACTTGAAGAAGTATTAGAAAAAGAATTAATGATTTTGGGAGCCAAAAATGTTAAAACTTTTAACAGAGGTGTTGAGTTTGAAGGCGATAAAGGTTTTATGTATAAAGCCAATTTATGGTTGCGTACTGCTTTACGTATTTTAAAACCTATTAATCATTTTAAGGTTAAAAACGAAGATCAATTATACCGAAATATTTCGTCAATTGCATGGGAAGATATTTTTGATGTAGACAGCACTTTTGCCATTGATGCAACTGTAATGTCGGATCATTTCCGCCACTCTCAATATGCAGCACTTAGAGTAAAAGATGCTATTGTTGATAGATTTAAAAGCATTAAAGACGAACGTCCTAATGTTGATACAAAGCACCCTAATATTAGAATAAACATACACATTAGTCATGATGAATGTACTGTTTCTTTAGATAGTTCGGGAGATTCGTTACACAAACGTGGTTATAAAACCGAAATAAATATTGCACCAATTAACGAGGTTTTAGCCGCTGGTATGATAAAACTTTCGGGTTGGGAAGGAAATACAAACTTTGTTGATCCAATGTGTGGGTCGGGTACTATTTTGGTTGAAGCAGCTATGATTGCTCTAAATATTCCTGCCGGAATACACCGTAAAGAATTTGGATTTGAGCGTTGGAAAGATTTTGATGAAGATTTATTTGAATTAATTAGAGAGAAAGCTCTTGACAAAGAAAAAACTTTCCACCACAAAATAATTGGATACGATATACATTATCCTACAGTAACTAAGGCACACATAAATATTGAGAATGCTTTATTCGATGATTTAATTGAAGTTGAAAAAGCCGATTTCTTTGATACTGAAAAACCAGAAGGGCCTACTTTAGTAATGTTCAACCCTCCTTACGGAGAGCGACTTGAAGCTGAAACTCCGGTTATGTATAAAAGTATTGGAGACACATTAAAGCAGGGTTATCAAGGTGCTGATGCTTGGATTATTTCGTCAGACTTACAGGCTCTTAAAAATGTTGGTTTAAAAACTTCAAGAAAAGTAAAACTTTTTAACGGTAAACTTGAAACTCGTTTTGTTAAATACGAAATGTACGCAGGTACTAAAAGAACAAGAAGAGAGTAATTACTAATGGTTAATTATTTGGATTCCATAACAAATTAGTGGAATTATTTTTAACAGTACTATTTAGTTTTATCAATCATTTTGTAAAAGAAACAAAATACAAATAAATTTGTCCTGCCTTTTTTTAAGGTGGGACAAATTTATTTATAACGGTTTATTACTCCTATATATATACAACAACATTACGCAAACAGCACTAAAAACAAACACAACCAATTAAAAAAATGACAATAGAAACAAACAGAAGCAAAGGATATTTATTTGCATTTTTATCAACATTAGCAATGTCTAATGTTTACATTTTTAGTAAATCGGCTCTTAATGAAATTAGCTTACCTCAGTTTGGATTTTACTGGTTTGCAACCGCATTAGTAATGTTAGTTGCAATTATGTTTTACAGAGGAAATTCAGGCGAATTTAAAAATATAACCAAGCAACAATATTTAAAACTTGCGTTTATTGGAGTTATGGAAACCATTGTTGCGGGTTCGTTTTTCATGTCGATAAATACCATTGACAATCCTGCTATTGTATCCTTTTTAGGTAATATGAAACCTATATTTGTTATTACTTTTGGCTACTTTTTATTAAACGAAAAATATTCGGGAATAGAAATACTTGGACTTTTGGCAACCCTTGCCGGAGGTGTTATTTTAGGGTACAAGCCCAATATGACTTTTCAGATGCTATATGATGGAGGTATTATTTTCATACTTATATCAATGTTAGTAGGTACTATAAATATGATTTTTGTTAGAAAAAATCCTATTAAAGTTCCTTCTGTAATAATGTCGATAAACCGATCATTTTACTTATTTATGGCATCAGTAATATTTTTATTTATGTCAGGAGAATCTTTAAGCATTCCACAATCGGCAATGATTAACGTAACATTAGGATCGTTATTAGGTCCGGTTTTAGGTTCAATAGCATCGTATGCAGCCATTAAAAACTTAGAAGTTGGTAGAATGTCGTTAATAAGTACATCGAAAGGAATTTTTGTTTTGATAGGTGCGTATTTTGTATTCGGAAAATTACCCGAAAACATTCAACTATTTGGTGGTTTTTTAACAATTTTAGGAGTTGTAATTATTACGCTAAGTAAAAAACTAAAAAAGAAACCTAAACAATAAACAACCCATTAATTAAAGCAATAAAAGATCAATATAAATTGGTAAATGATCAGAGAAACCTCCGTTATATTTAAACCCTATAAATGTACGGTTTGGTTTAAAACCTAAATATTTTTCATCTTTTTGAAGGATAAATTTTTCGGAAAACACATTTGCTGTTTCCGAAAAATTTATCCTTTTATTTTTTGAATTAATATTATCCGACACCAAAAAATGATCTAATCTTGCCCATTTGCCATGAAATTTATGTGTGCCTTGTTTTGCCGATACCAGACGTAAATTAGCATTATTGTTTAAATGTTTTATGCTGATATTATTTGGAGTATCGTTTAAATCGCCCATAACAACAATGTTGGGATTTTTAAAAACAGCATTTAAACTATCCGTAATACTTAAAACCAAATTTGCAGCAGCCATACGTTTGTGTTCCGAATTTTTATATCCGCTATATCTCGATGGAAAATGTGCTACCATAACATGCAATGTATCTCCTCCGGGCATTATCCCTTTTGCATAAAGCAACTCTCTTGATTGTTGTTTTTTCCCGTTAACAAACAAAGTATAAAACTTAGTATTTAACACAAAAAACTTTTCTTTTCGGTAAAGCAAAGCAACATCAATACCTCTGAAATCGGGAGATTGATGGTGTATTATTTTGTAATTCCATTTGCGCAAAACATCAGTATAAATTAGTTTTTTAAGCACAGTATCATTTTCAACCTCAGCCAAACCAACCAAATCAGGAGCCTCCCACTCTCCAGCTACTTTTATAACTTTTGCAATGTTTTTAAGTTTCTTCCAAAATTTATAATTCGTCCAATTACGTTCTCCATTCTTTGTAAAAGCCTCGTCGTAAGTATCGGGATTATCATAAGTATCAAACAAATTCTCTACATTATAAAAAAGTATTCTGAAATTTTTACTTGGATTAGTTGGAGATAATAATATTGTAGCAAAAAATAAGGAAAGTAATACGTTTTTCATTTAGGGTTTAAATAATGAGGTAATTTTTAATTGTAAAGGTTTACTGTGTAGTTTTAATATACAACTATATATGCAGTAAAGTAAGTACACCATAAATTTTATGGAAAATTAAAAATAGCTTAAAAAAAACTTTCTACAACCAAACCCATATTGATTGCAGAAAGTTATCAAGATACTACACTATAAATAATTATTTACGGTCTTTTTATTTTCATAAAACATTTATCGCAATCAAATTCTAACAAGTATTTAATTTTATTATCTGTTAAATAAAATGGCTCGTTATAACTTTGGTTTGCTTCTTCTTTTTTCTGATATGTTTTACATAATCCGAATTCGAATTTTAAACAATACTTAGTTGTCATAACTATTTTTTCAGAAAAATCGGTTTGCAATTCAAAACCTTTTTCAATATTCTCTACTCCATGACGATTATAAAAATCCTTACTTTTTTCGTTTACAATATTTGCCATATAATCAACATCGGCACTTGTAAATTTTATATCTGATTTTTTAAACTTAGCAACTTGTTTCGGATAATTATCCTCTCTTACTTTTAATAATTCATCAATTAAATCTCTTCTGATTTCATTTAATTTAGATGCTGGAATAAAAACAGGGTTATTAATTTCAACATCAATATTATTAGTAACAAAAATTGTACTACCTAATTTCGATAATTGTTTTGTAATATTTGCAACAACACTTTCTGGGTTATTTGCAGATTCAAAATTATTTTCAATTTTAATTTCAGCCGAATTATTATTTTCATCGGTTAAATTAAACTGAATATTATTTTCGATTTCCTTAACACTTATTGAAATTTCTATTTTTCGTTTATCCGAATTCTTTAATAAATCGGTGCTGAATTTCTGATCGTTATTTCTATAAAGTTTCATGCCCGGTTGCACAGTAACTCTATCAATTAACATTAATCTATTTCCTTCGGCTTTATTTACTCTAAAACCTTGCAACTTATTATCTTCATCGAAATAACAAAGTCCATCTCCGTTATTTAGTTTTTCGTAATTATCAACTAATAACGATTGCCTTCCAACTTTTTTAACTTCAGCAATTAATTTACCAACCGATTTTGGAGTATCGAAATTGGCATTTTCTTTATGTCTACCATTTGCATAATAATCGGTATAACCTCTGTTAAAAGTTTTTTCAGAATCGGGTGTAAAAGTTATTTTAGTAACACCACTCGATGCTCTTTTATATTCGTTATTATCTTTTATAAAATCATCAATTTTACTTCTATACAACGAAACTATATTTTTAACATACCCTGCATCCTTAAGTCTTCCCTCAATTTTAAAAGACGTAACTCCAGCTTTAGCCAAATTAGGTATCGACTCCGAAAGATTTAAATCTTTCATCGACAATAAGTACTTATCCTTTGCAAAAACCTTACCATCTGCATCTTCTAACGAATACTTCATTCTGCACGATTGAGAACACTCTCCTCTGTTTGCACTACGCCCAGTAGTGGCATAACTAAAATAACATTGCCCACTTAAACTTACACACAAAGCACCATGCACAAAGGCTTCGAGCTCAACATTTGTGTTGTTTTTAATTTTCTGAATTTCTTTAATCGAAAGTTCTCGGGCAAGTATAACGCGTTGAAGTCCTATGTTTTCTAAAAACTGAATTTTATCAACATCAAAATTATTAGTTTGAGTACTTGCATGAATTGGTATTGGAGGCAAATCAAACTCAAGCAAACCCATATCTTGTATAATAATGGCATCGGCACCTATATTATACAAATCGTAAATTAATTGTTTTGCCAAATTAAGTTCGTTGTTATATAAAATGGTATTTATTGTAACGTAAACTTTGGCATAATACAAATGGGCATATTTTATAAGCTCAGCAATTTCATCAATATTATTTCCTACTGCCGAACGTGCACCAAATTTACCAGCACCAATATACACAGCGTCAGCACCGTAATTTATAGCAATAATACCTTGTTCTAAATTCTTAGCCGGACACAATAACTCTAACTCCTTCTCCATTATAGTATTTCTTTAATTAATGCAGTTTTTTAAATAAACAAAAAAGTTACAGTGTAGTTTCTGAAATCAAAAACCACACTGTAACTTTTTATTATATTATAATTAGCAACATCTGCCAAAGATACTACAATTTTACTGCTTTATAACCTCCTCCATTGTTGAAACATCTCCGAATTGAACCAACACCATGTAAACTCCATCGGGTTGAGAATTAATTGAAATATTATTGTAATCAGAATATACTTGTTTAACCAACTCTCCTTCGAAAGTATAAATTTCAACTCCTGAAATATTAAATTTAGATAAAACACCCACTACTCCCGACTTAATTGAAACTTTAAAGTTACCTGTAACCTGCTCTTCTGCTTCGGCAGTATAAAAAGCTTCTCCACAAAATTCAGAATAATCAGTATCAATATCCTTTTCCCAGTTCCAATACGAACCAACTCCACCGTTAGCCTCAATTTCATTATCAACTTCTATACAAGCTAAATTATTATTATCCTTTGCGTTAAAAGATATTGTATTAATACTAGATATAAAATTGATGTTGTTACCGTTTCTAACATTTAAATTAAGTAAATTATTATTTCTACAATTTACTTCAGTTAGCTTAGTATTTTTACTTAAATCAAGTTCTGTAAGTTTATTTTTATTACAGTAAAATTTAGTTAAAGCTAAATTATTACTCAAATCTAATTTCGTTATATTATTATCATGACAGTCAAAAACCTCTAACAACTTATTGTTACTAACATCAATTTTTGTAAGCTTACTTGTAAAGCAAATTAAATTCTTTAACTCTACATTCTTTTTCAAATCTAAAGATGCAATACTACTGAAATAGCAATTTAAGTTAACCAACTTTATATTTTTACTAACATCTAAAGATGTAACAGGAGAAAAGCTTAAATCTAAATCAGTTAAAGAAATATTTTTAGTTAAATCAAGCCCTGTAAATTCATTATTCTCACAACTCAATTTTTGCAAAGCAATATTATTTCTCAAATCTAATTTCTGAATTTGATTATCTCCACACAAAAGCTCTTCTAACTCCTTATTTTTATTGACATTTAAACTAGATAATGCATTATTAAAGCATTCAATATAAGTTAAATTTATAGTGTGTTTTAAATTTAAGTTGGTAATATCATTTGAGCTACAAGCCAATTCAACCAACCCTTTATTAAGTTTTAAGTTTGATAACTCGTTTCTACGACAAGAAAGTTTTAGTAAAGCTTCGTTTTTAGATAAGTTTAAACTCGTAATATTATTACCATCGCAATTAAGTTGCGATAGATTTTTAAAATTTTCAATACCTTCTAAGTTTTCAATATTTTTCTGAGAAATATCCATATTTGTAATTGAAATAACATCGTAACTAGCTACTAAATTATTTACAACTCCATCGGTATCAATTCCAAGGTTTATTAAAGCTAATTCGAAGTTATTATCTGGAATACTAATTTTTTGAGAAAATGCGTTTGTAGAAAATATAACACATAATAATAGCACGGGTATAGATACAATTAGTTTCATGGGTGTGAGGTTTATTAGTTTTACAAGACTAATTTCTCAAAATCTACAACACTATTACACTTTACAAGTTTAACTACATTTTAATAATGTTATTGTGCTAATTTACACATACTTACATCTACATATAGCAATAATTAAAGCTACACACTAAACCATAAAAAAACTGCTTTGTAAATAAATACAAAGCAGTTTTTACGCATAATTCTAAATAAATATTAAATCAATGAAAAATTACTTTACAATTGAAATTAACTTTTTACTTCTTTTAATTTTTCTTTCAAATTTTCTAACTTCTTTTTCTGCGTTATCAATTTTAGATTTCATTTCCTTAAAAACTACATCTGTAATTTTTCCAGATTTTCTATCCTTATCTAATTTATCAGAAGCTAGTTTTATTTTTTTATCAGCACCTTTTATTTTAAGCTCCCCATCTAAAATAGATTTTTTCAACTCATCCTGATCTTTTTGTTGATCTAAATTAACATCACCAAGTTTACTTTTACCTATTTTTTCTCCTTCTTCTTTTTTGTTTGTTAAATTCTTTTTTTCTTTATCTAACTTTCCAAAACCTTCTTTCGACTCTTTCTCTACATCCGAAACAACTTCTTGAGCTGTATTTTCTGCATCTTTAGCTACTTTTTCGGCATTATCTTTAGCAATCTGTTCTTGCTTTTTTAATTCCTTTTTTTGCTTATCAAGTTCCTTATTTGTATTATTTTGTTGCTTATTAATATTCTTCTCTATACCAAAACTATTACCTTTTTCCTGAGCTAACACCTCCGAATTAAATGCTACTACCAACATTAAAGAAAGTAGTATTTTACCAATTTTCATCATAGTTAAAATTATATACTATTAAATATCATCTAATAACTCGTCTAATTTTTTCGACGATTCTTCAATTTCCTTTTTTTGATCTTTAATCTGACTTGAAATTGAATCGAGTGCTTGTTTATCACTTTTCATCTCTATCTCATCTCCCGATTGTATTTTGGTTTTATCCGCTTCTGTTTCTCCTCCGCAAGAAAAAGTTGCCATTACAATAAATGCAATTAATAATTTTTTCATTTTAATGTTCAATTTTGAGATTAATGAATAAAGTAAAATTGGGAGGTAGGTAATTATTCAGCACTAAACATGTAGTAAACATAAATTTAGCTTTAAATAATAAAGTTAAGTTATTAATAATACTACGCCTAAAAACAAAACAGCAGATTAACAACTCATTTTTAAGATGAAATAATATTTACACCTTTAAAATGAGTTGTTAATCTGCCGTAATATGGTAATGATTTATTGTTAATAGTCCATTACTTTTTTGCCGTAACATACTGTACATGAGTAAAATAAAACATAAAAAACTACAGCTATTTAATATTTTATATTGCTTATTTTTAGAGTGTTAAATTAATAATTGCACATTATTAATTTAACGGAGCATTGTATAACGTAAGTAATATTACTGTGTGCTTTAATACCTATACAAAAAATATTTTATAAAAGTAATAGAACTTATTCAATAATAAGTTTTTTAGTTATTACAACACCATTATTAACCATTCGGGCATAATACAAACCTCGTTGTAATTTCGATATATCAACCATAATTTCAAATATATCAACATCATAAAAAGAAACCTCAACTTTTCCTAAAGCATTTATAATTTCAATAGAATAGCCGTTAACAACATTATCAACCGTAATTATAATTTTATTTGTAGCAGGATTCGGAAAAACATCAAAATTAATTTCATCTGCAATTAATTGTTCCGAATTATATGAATCGGATATTAAAGTAGTGTTTGTTATAATGTTTACAGAAGTAGATTGTGTATAATTAATAGAATCGACCAATGTATTTATATTATTTTTTTCGGAAGGAGTTTGTGCATTTATACTCAAAAATGAATACACCATTGCTAATATAGAGATAGTAAGTTTTTTCATAGAATTAGGATTGAGTTGTCTTATAAATATAGCACATAAAAGTCTATTATCGTGATATTTAGACGTTAAAGTACTTGAAAACCAACTCGTTCATAGCTAAAAATTAATTACCCGCAATATTAAATAACCACAAAGTTTTAAAAAATTTACCTAAAATTGAGCAAAAAAAATATTACAAACATGGTTTATAGTTTAACCACATTTGTAATATTGTTTTTATAAATAACTGCTAAACTCAAATAATATTAAAACTTAATATTGATTACTCAAAAATAATTTCTCCATCCTTAGCATCAATAGTAATAATATTTTCGGGTTTTACATTTCCCTTTAATATTTCTTTCGATAGAGTATTTAAAATTTCTCGTTGAATAACTCTTTTAATTGGTCGGGCTCCAAACTGCGGATCGAAACCTTTATCCGATAACCACTCAATTGCCGAATCAGTAAACTCAATATTAATACTATTTTTAGTTAACTTCTGTTTTAAGTTAGCAAGTCGGAGTTCTACAATTTTAGAAACCTCTTTTTTACTTAACGGAGTAAACATAATGGTTTCGTCAATACGGTTTAAAAACTCTGGTCGGATAGTTTTTTTCAACAAATCAAAAACTTCAACCTTTGTATTTTCAATAACATCTTGCCTAGCATCGTCGTCTATATCATTATTTAAATGTTCAAAACGATCCTGAATAATATGCGATCCTGTATTTGATGTCATTATAACAATGGTGTTTTTAAAATTAGCCACCCTACCCTTGTTATCTGTTAAATGTCCATCGTCTAAAACCTGCAATAAAATATTAAAAGTATCGGGATGCGCTTTTTCAATTTCATCAAGTAAAATTACCGAATAAGGTTTTCTGCGTACTGCTTCAGTAAGCTGTCCACCTTCATCGTAACCAACATATCCCGGAGGTGCACCAATTAATCTACTAACTGCATGACGTTCTTGATACTCACTCATATCTATTCGGGTCATTGCCCCTTCATCGTCGAACAAAAACTCGGCAAGTGCCTTTGCAAGTTCAGTTTTACCAACTCCGGTTGTACCCAAAAACAAAAACGACCCTATTGGTTTCGATTCATCCTGAAGCCCGGCTCTACTTCTACGCACAGCATCAGCAATAGCCTCAATAGCTTCGTCCTGACCAATTACACGTTTGTGCAACTCATCCTCTAAACTCAATAATTTTTCTCGTTCGCCTTGAATCATTTTCTTAACCGGAATACCCGTCCATTTCGATATAACATCGGCAATATCTTCGGCAGTAACCTCCTCTTTAATTAAAGTTTCGGTTTTTTGTTTTTCGGCAAGCTCTAATTTAAACTGATTTAAAGTCTCTTCTTCCTCTTTAATTTTTCCATATCTATATTCGGCAACCAATCCAAAATTACCGGCACGCTCAGCTTTATCGGCTTCGGTTTTATAGTGCTCAATTTTTTCTTTAGATACTTGTATTGCGTCAACAATATCTTTTTCTCCTTGCCATTTAGCCTGAATTCCTTTTCTATCTTCAGTAACATTAGCAAGTTCCTCTTTAAGTATCTTTAATTTATGTTCATCTTTTTCTCTTTTAATAGCTTCAATTTCTATTTCAATTTGCATAATTTTTCTATCCAAAATATCTAATTCTTCTGGCTTCGAATTTATTTCCATACGCAATTTAGCAGATGCCTCATCAATTAAATCAATAGCTTTATCTGGCAAAAATCTATCCGAAATATATCTTTGAGATAACTCAACCGAAGCAATAATAGCCTCATCTTTTATACGAACTTTATGGTGTGTTTCGTACTTTTCTTTTATTCCTCGTAAAATTGAAATTGCCGATTCAGTATCAGGTTCATCAATTAAAACCTTCTGAAAACGACGTTCTAAAGCTTTGTCTTTTTCGAAATATTTTTGATACTCAGCTAAAGTTGTTGCCCCTACTGCACGAAGTTCTCCACGTGCCAAAGCAGGTTTTAAAATATTAGCAGCATCCATTGCTCCTTCTCCTCCACCAGCACCTACAAGTGTATGAATCTCATCAATAAACAAAATAATTCGCCCATTCGATTCTGTAACCTCTTTTATTACCGATTTTAAACGCTCCTCAAACTCTCCCTTATATTTAGCACCCGCCAACAAAGCACCCATATCTAACGAATAGAGTTGCTTATCCTTTAAATTTTCAGGAATATCTCCATTAATAATTCGGTGTGCCATACCCTCGGCAATTGCAGTTTTACCAACACCAGGCTCTCCAATTAGCATAGGGTTATTTTTTGTTCTTCTCGATAAAATTTGCAACACTCTACGTATTTCATCATCACGTCCAATAACCGGATCGAGCTTTCCTTCTCGTGCCAAATTATTTAAATTAACCGCAAACTTTTCTAACGATTGATAAGTTTCTTCTGCCGATTGAGATGTTACTTTGTTTCCATTTCTTAAACTTTCAATAGCCGAAACCAAACCTTCTTTGGTAACACCACTATCTTTCATTAATCTCGAAATTTGATCGTTCGATTGAAATATTGCCAAAATTAAATGCTCTAACGATACAAAATCATCTTTCATATCCTTAGCAATATTCGAAGCCTCGTTAAGCATTTCACCTGCCTGATTAGACAATGTAACATTAGAATTAGAAACAGTTGCAAACGACTTTATTATACTGTCAACTGCTTGTTTAAAAACATCAACATTTATATTTAGTTTTTTCAGAATAAAAGGATGCACATTTTCATCAACCTCGAATATTCCTTTTAATATATGCGGAATTTCAATTTGAGGATTTTTAAAACCCTGTGCTATTTGCTGTGCTTTTTGCACAGCCTCTTGCGACTTTACTGTAAATTCGTTTAAAATCATTTTTTTTGTGGTTTCAAATTTTAAAATCAATTAACAATCATACCAACTAAATTTTAAGATTTAATTGATATAAGTTCGCAAATAACAGAAGCTGTTTAAATACTAATATTTACAATAACCTGTGTTACTTGCGTACTATTTTCAAACAGAATTAAGCAATAATCTTACCAACTATATTTTAATAAAATTACACGACAAAATTTCAGCTACAATATTGAATATCAGTCATTTTGACTTATTTACAAGGTTTTTATCTGACTTTTTTTCATGAATTAAAAACAATGCTTAATTAAATCAACAATCCTCAATTATCAATTTAAAAATCAGACATTAAAATATTACAAAAAAAATGGTTCAACTTTAAAATAAGCTGAACCATTTTTTTTGCGTAAGGGATAGAAGCGGTATCCTTTTTGCTTTTTCGCAAAAAGATTTAGCTGATAGCCCGACCTTTTGTTTTTTCAACAAAAGTACACGCCCTAAAATATAAGTAATGATTAATTATTCAGCACCTATAGCCACTTTTTAAAGTAACAATTTTAAATTAACCATTAATAAACCTATTTCATAAGTTTAAGTAAATCATCCGGACGGTTTGGTCTTCCGTTTTTTAAACTAACGCCTGTAACTTTTGCATTTACAACCACTTTATTATCTGAAACACGAATTATTTGCTGATTAAAAACTATTTTCAACATACCTTCTTGTTCTATTTCTAACGAAACCGTAAATCTATCTCGGCTTTTTAATGGCGATTTATAATCTATTTCTATTCGGGTTACTACTAAATCCTGTCCTTCTTGATGTAGTTTTACAAAATCAATTCCTTTTGATGTTAAAAACTCATGACGTGCATGCTCTAAATAATGTTGATAGTTTGCATTATTCACTATTCCTTGTGCGTCAAGTTCGTAATCTCTAACTATTAATTCTATTGAGTGTTTCATATTTTTTTTGCTTAAATATATTATTTTACAACTTTTACATATATCTGTAAAATAAAAAAATCCGCAGATAAAAATTATCTACGGATTTTTTTTCATATCAAAAAGATTACGAAAAATTACTTTTTCTTATTCTTTTTATTTTTGTCTTGATCTTGTTTCTGCTGTTGAGCCTGTTTCATCATGTCGTCCATTCTCTGACTCCATTTCGACTTTGCCTTCTGAGGTTTACTTCTGTTTTCCTGCATAATTGCATGAATCTTATCCTCGTCCATTATATATTTTTTAATAATAATGATTTGAATAATAGAAATAAAGTTTGATAGAAAGTAGTAATAACTCAATCCTGAAGCGTAGCTGTTAAACCAAAAAAGCATCATTACCGGCATTAAATACATCATGTATTTCATGTTTGGCATACCTGGTTGCTGAGGCTGATTTGCTCCTGCTCCCGACATCATTGTATATGCCATTAATGCAATTGCCATAAGTATTGTAAATAACGATACGTGATCTCCATATCCAAAAATATAGAAAGGTAATTCCATTATTGAATCGTAAGAAGATAAATCTTCGGCCCATAAAAAAGATTGCTGACGCAACTCAATTGCCGATGGGAAGAAACGGAATAATGCAATTAAAATTGGCATTTGCAATAAAGCTGGCAAACAACCTGCCATTGGATTTACTCCTGCTTTTTTGTAAAGTTCCATTGTTGCCTGCTGTTTTTTAACAGAATCGGCATCTTTCATTTTTTCGTTAAGTTCGTTAATTTCAGGTCTAATAACCTTCATTTTAGCACTCGACAAAAAGTTTTTATAAGTAACCGGAGATAAAATTAACTTAACAATAAAAGTTAAAATTAAAATTATGGCTCCATAACCAAGTCCCATTCCTTCAAGGAAACTAAAAAGTGGAATTACAAAAAACTTGTTTACCCATCCAAAAATACCCCAACCTAACGGAATAAGTGTATCTAAGTTACGATCGTAACCTTTTAAAATATCAAATTTATTTGGTCCAATATACCAGTTCATTGAATAATTTACGTTTCCGCCTTCAACTTTTAATGGAATATTTGCAGCAAAATCTTTAGTCGACTCTCCTTGTATATGGTTTTCTTCGTCACTAAATTCTTCGTAAGTATTTGATTTAAAACTTACTGATTCAAATTTATTATCGGTAAGTAAAACCATTGAGAAAAATTGTTGCTTAAATGCAACCCACGATACATCTTTTTCTGTTGCATCATCGCTTCCTGCAGCACTTAAATAATCGTCTTTTCCATCTTCGTACTCATAATTTAGAGTAGTGTACATGTTTTCGTTTTTGAAACTTTTCTCGGTGCGTTTAGCCTCCATATTCCAATCAATGGCAACAGTTTTGCTGGCATCTAAAACGTTTTCAAGTCCTACTGTGCGGATATTGAAATCAAGCATATAATCATTATTAAGAGTATAAACATACTCTATATATTGATTTTCCGACACTTTAGCTTTCATTGATAAAATCTGAGAATCACCATTATTAGTAAGCGATGGCTCAAAAAACAAATCTCCTGAATTAAAAGTACGGTTGTTTGTTGTGCTAAAAAGTAAGTTGAATTTGGCATTACCATTTTCAATTATTTTCAACTCTTTTTGATCGTAAGTTTTAAAATCTTTAATCTGAGCTTCTACAATTTCTCCACCTTTATTAGCAATAGTAAGCTTTAAAAGATTGTTTTCAATAACAGTAGTAGTCTCTTCGTTAGCCGATGGTAATGAAGCTGAGTAATAGAATTTACCGTATTTTAATTTTAATTGATCTGCTGCTGCCGATGAATCTAAAACAACATTTGATGTGGTGTTTTTTACATTTACAGTTGAGTTTTCTACCTGCTCGGTTTGGGTTGTATTATTTAATTCTTCATCCGGCAATGGCTCGTTAGTGTACATAAAGTACATTAAAATAGCCCCCATTAAAACGAATCCTATTAACGAATTCGCATCAAATTTCTTTTCTTGTTGCATTTTAATTTGTTTTCAATAAAAAGCCATCTACAGTTAAAATTGGCTTTTTCAAGGTGGTTTTGTTAGTATATACTACAATTGCCTTCAAAAACTTAAGAGTATTATTTCTTAAACCTTAAAGGCAAATTATTAATTGATGTTGCTAACTGTTAGTAATAATTAACGATATAACTCATTTACAATCACTAACAATCAACATATTACAATGTTTAGTATTTCGAATGTACTAAACTTGCTTTTACAAATCCTACAAATAATGGATGTGGATTTAGTACTGTACTTTTATATTCTGGATGAAATTGTACTGCAACAAAATATGGGTGAGTTGGTATTTCAACTATTTCAACCAATCCTGTATCAGGATTTTTACCCGTTGCAATCATTCCATTTTTTTCAAAATCTTTTAGGTAATCGTTATTAAATTCGTAACGATGACGGTGACGTTCTGAAATATTTTTAGCTCCATAAACTTCGTATGATTTCGATCCTTCTTTCAGTTCGCAATCCCAAGCTCCCAAACGCATAGTACCACCTTTATCGGTAACTTCTTTTTGGTCTTCCATAATATTAATTACGGGGCACGAAGTTGTTTCGTCAATTTCGGTAGTATGTGCAGTAGGCCACCCTAATACATTTCTACCAAATTCAATAACTGCCATTTGCATACCTAAACAAATTCCAAAAAATGGAATTTTATTTTCTCTTGCATAACGTACAGCTTCAATTTTACCATCAATACCACGTTCTCCAAATCCTGGAGCAACTAAAATACCATCAAGTCCGCCAAGTTTTCTTTCTACATTTTCCTCTTCTAAACCACCAGAGTGTATCCAACGAATTTTAACTTTAGTTTCGTGAGTAGCTCCTGCATGTATAAAAGCTTCGGTAATTGACTTATACGAATCGTGTAACTCAACATATTTACCAATCAAACCTATTTCAATTTCGTTTTTAGGATTTTTGAAGTTATATACAAACTTATTCCAAACAGTCATTTCAGGTTCAGCTTTATGATCCATGTGGAAATGATTCATAACAACCTCATCTAATTTTTCCGAACGCATTAAGTTTGGCACATCGTAAATAGTATCAGCATCTAACGATTCTATTACCGCTTCTTTACGCACATTACAAAACAATGCTAATTTATCTTTAACCTCCTGAGGAAGTTTGTATTGCGAACGACAAACCAATACATCTGGCTGAACACCACTTTGCATAAGTTGTTTTACAGAGTGCTGAGTTGGCTTAGTTTTAAGTTCTCCTGTTGTTGCCAAATACGGAATTAAAGTAAGATGAATGTTCATTGCATTATCTCTACCTTCTTCCCAAAGCATCTGACGCATTGATTCAACATAAGGCAACGACTCAATATCTCCAATAGTACCACCAATTTCGGTAATTACTACATCATATTTTCCAGTGTTACCAAGTCGGCGTACACGTTCTTTAATTTCGTTTGTTATATGAGGAATAATCTGAACAGTTTTTCCTAAAAACTCACCTCTACGCTCTTTATTAATTACCGATTGGTATATTCTACCAGTAGTAACATTGTTATCTTGAGATGTTGGTGTGTTTAAAAAACGTTCGTAATGTCCTAAATCCAAGTCAGTTTCAGCCCCATCATCAGTTACATAACACTCTCCGTGTTCGTAAGGATTCAATGTTCCTGGGTCGATATTTAAATAAGGATCAAGTTTTTGAATAGTAACACTATACCCCCTAGCCTGTAATAATTTGGCTAACGATGCCGATATAATACCTTTTCCTAAAGAAGATGCAACTCCACCTGTAACAAAAACATACTTAGTCTTAGACATACTCATTCTACATTTTAAATTTCGTGCAAAAATACGAACAAAAACTCTAACTAAAAAAGATTATCTACCACCTTTTTAAAATTTCAGACACTATGCCTTCCAAAATATTATTTATTTGAAAATTAGACCTATATATTTTTTAATATTGTAAACTTTAATTTGTAAAACTATTATGAAAACTAAATTTTAGCTAAAACAAATACGCCACAAACATCTTCGGTATCCGAAGTATGACCAACAAGTTTATTATTTGCCACTATATTTGCCTCGAAAGTATTAGGCAAGTATTCTATTTCTTTTCCATTTTGATGAGCTATAACTGCAAAACTTTTCAGAACAACCTTATTATCTACAACAACACCTTTTACACGCTCCCAAACCTCAATTTCGTAATCATCCTCTACCTTTTCGGTAAAAGTAAATTGTCCCCAAACGGTTTCATTATTTTGATAAAGAGTTACAGCTCCTACCGATTCTCCATATTCAAAATCTTCGTTATAAGTGTATTTTCCTGTTATATTCATTTTATTATTTTTCGAAATTTCATTAAGGTATTATCTATTTTTAAAGGCAACCAAACCTACTCCTGATAAAAGTAAAAGTGTTATTGGTAAATTACCATTTATATCTGCATGATGATTTCCACAGTTTCCATTTCCATTTCCGTTATTTCCATTTCCATTACCGTTGCAATTTCCGTTTCCATTTCCGTTTCCATTGTTTCCACCGCCACCTCCGTTTCCATTTCCATTGTTTCCATGATTAGGATTTACTGGTTGTGCACTTAAAATTGTAGGTACTAAAAAAGCTAATAATAAAAATTTTCTCATTTTGCATGTATAATGTTGTGTGGCATTATGCGGCTATATACTGCATAATAACTAACAAAACAATTACATTTTGAGTAAAACAAACAACATTATTGATAGGTGTGCCTACTAATATTACAAACACATTATTTTCAACTATAAATGTTATTATTTAGATTCAACTAATAAATGAAACTTTTCGATTTATAGTAGTTACCCGAAATAGAAAAAAGAAAGTTTACCAAAGATAATTAGTACACCAAAAGTAGAGAAATTGATTGTAAACACACTAAATATAAAGCATCGATATATTAATTAGTGTGTTATAATAATTCAGAGATACGAAAGTCTGAATTATTAAATATAAAGA
>JAGLDK010000047.1 GCA_023145615.1 Ichthyobacteriaceae bacterium
ATTATTCAGACTTTTTTATGTTTAATTTTTACTGCAATTATATATCCCAATTTTTATATGGGTTTTTAATTAATGCCGAATTATAATATTTCGAATCTCCAGTTACTTCTACTCCAATCCAACTTGGTTTTACAAAAAACTCATCTTCAGTTACAAGCTCAACTTCGGCAACAACCAAACCATCATTATCGCCATAAAACTCATCAACTTCAAAAACGTGTTTTCCTGATAAAACATTAAAACGAGTTTTATCAATAACACCAGGTTCGCATATTTTTAAAAGGTCTGTTGCATCATCTACCGTAATTTCCTTTTCCCATTCGTATCTCGATGCTCCAGATTCGTTTCCTATTCCTTTTACTGTAACAAAACCTTTATCTCCTTTTACTCTAACACGCACAGTACGCTCAACAACCGAAGATAAATATCCTTGAATAATTCGGGTTTTACTTTCAAACTCATTCTTAAAAGCATTGCTTTTTACCAAAAACTTTCTTTCTATTTCTTGTGCCATTTTATTTTAATTTTTAGAATGTAAAATTACTCATTTTTAAAACCTATTAAATTTAACAAAATTCATTCTATCAAACCTCAACTACAAGCTTAAACATTAACTGTTTATCGTAATAAAACACCAATAAAAACACTCTTAAAATTCAACTCTCAATTAAATTGTATCTTTAAATAAACACATTTACAAGCTAAAACAACAAACTACCTATTTGTTTTTAACATAAAAAATTAAAGAAATAACGCATACCCCATTTGTATAATTAAAACACTTTAAACACATTATGGATATAAAAAATAAACTGAATCAATTTCGTAATCTTTCATTTATAAATAGCACCCGCAGAATAATTTTGGCTACCACTGTTGTAATTATTTCTATTTTATCAATAGTATATATATTAGATGCATCAATGGGCAATAAACTAACAATTATGCCTTTCGGATCTCAAAAAACTTTAACCGATATGGGTTATAGTGATATTGTATGTAGTACCGATTTTTTAAACGAGATAAATGTAATTTCTTTAAAAGCCGAAGCTGTATATGGCAAAAATTCACCCGAAATATTGAAGAAAAAAATAAAGGTTCAAACTACATTTTTTGGAAGCGAAACCACCATTGGAAAAGTAAAAGCCTTTATAAATTATGTACTAAAAATTAAACCAAATATTGTAAATGGTAATATCCGTAAAATTGCCAACGATACAATTATGCTAACAAGTACATATAACTACAACCCTGCCATAAGAGTTAGAGGTACGTTAACTAATATTGATAAGCTTGTTAAAGAATCGGCCGAACATCAATATAAATACATTTCTCCATTTACGTTAGCAACATATTTTTATGCCAAAAAAGAAGATTTAAAAAGTATTGAAGCTATTAAATATTCTATTCCTATAAATTCTATTGAAGAAAATAAATGGAGCTACAACCTTTGGGGTACTATACTTATGAAGTATAAACTATATAAATGGTCGAGACGAAAACTTATGAAATCCATTATTTTAGATTCTACATTTTACATGGCATATCACAATATGGGTATTTTAGAACGATTAGACTCTAATTATACTAAAGCCGAAAAATACTCTAAAAAAGCAATTTCGTTGAAACAACATTTCGAAGAGCCGTATATTAATCTTGCCGAAATATACATGGCAAAAAACGATTTTATTAATGCTGAAGAATACATTAATAAAGCTATTAAAATAGGTCCTAAAAACAGTAAAACATATTTTGTTAAAGCAAAATTAATGTGGAAACAAAAAAATAAGGAATCGGCAATTGATTATCTCGACACTGCAATTGAGTTGAACAACGACAAATCGAAATATTACTTTTTAATGGCATTGATAAAAAAAGTAAACAACGAAAAAGAAAGTGCAAAGCAATTATTTAATAAAGCTATTTTATTAGAAAAATACAGTCCCGAGCAAACAGTAAAATATTTAGATTTATTAAGTAAAGAAGATATGGATTTAATGGGATACGAAAATGCAAAAGATTACATTAAAAACATGAAAGCTGAAAAGGATAATGAGAAGGATTATGTTAAGAACATAAAGGAATATTTAATCCATTAAAAACAAATATTCATGAATTAATTTTTTATTTGCACGAAAATTACATTATAGTTAAAACAATACATTATTAAATAAAGGAGCAAATAGTTAGTTTTTAATGAAAAAACCAACTATTTGCTCCTTTTAATATATAAAATACTATTTAATGTAGCTATTTAAAATCAATTTAATTTTTACTTCCATTTAAAATTCATTTATGTTAAATTTGTTTCATTAAATTTTTACTATGAAAAACAAAAACATACTACTAAGTGTTGTTATTTTGATGATTGCTACTATTGCTAAATCTCAGAATATTGATTCCAGACAATACTTGTTTAGAAAAAACTTAGTTAACATGGCGGCAATGGTTGAAAATATTGATTTTTCTGTTTCCGGGTATTCTTATAAAGACTGGGAAGAAGATAATAGCTCACCTTTAAGCGTTGGATTAGATGCTGTACAGCAATTTACCGATGGTAATTATTTAGGTACTAGTTTTAACATGAATAGTGTTGCTGGTGGTGCTATTGTTGATTACGATTTATCTTTTTCTTATGCCAATAAAATTCGTTTTAAACGAAAACAAGATAACAAAAGAGGTCATTTTTTATCTTTAGGTTTCTCGTTAAGCTGGAGATATTTTATTATTGATAATAAAGTATTCAATAGTGAAGACTCTCAAAATTCCGCTTCAATTGATCAAAAAGCTGGAAATATTGGTTCTAAATTTGGAGCTTATTATTATGTAAACGGATTTTATTCAGGTATTTCATTCCCAAACCTAATGAAAAACAACCCTATTAATAGCAACGATAAGTTTACAAGCTATCAGCAACTATTAGTAAATTCATTAGTAGGATATGATTGGATAATAAACCGAGATTTTAATCTTGATGCTAACATATACATGAGAGCTTATGATACTAGGAAACTAGATGCTGAGATAAATGCTATCATGACTTATAATAACTTTATATCAGCCGGATTATCTGTTCAAACAAATGGTAACTTTTCATTTATAACACAATTTATAATTTCAGATAATTGGCGTTTAGGTTTATCATCGGAAGTAAAATTTCAAGATACATACATGAAACTTACTCATAATTATGATTTCATGTTAACATATAATTTACCAACACCAAGTATAACAAGCGGGTCAAAAAAGTTTTAATTCAAAAAAAATATAATTTAAAAAGCATCCTATGTAGTTAAGAGCTATGTAGGATGCTTTTTTTTATTATTTTTGTTGCAACTAACAAAATAGGATATAATATGTCAGAAAAAAGACAATGGAATACTATTAAAGAATATTCTGATATTAAGTTTGAAGAATATCAAGGTATTGCTAAAATTACTATTAATCGTCCGAGAGTTTACAACGCTTTTCGTCCGGCAACTATTTCACAAATTCTTGAATCTTTCGACGTTTGTAGAGAAGATCCAAATATTGATGTGGTGTTATTAACCGGAGAAGGTGATAAAGCATTTTGTTCGGGTGGCGATCAGAATGTAAAAGGTAAAGGTGGTTATATTGGTGATGATGGAGTACCTCGTTTAAACGTACTTGATTTACACAAAAAAATACGATCTCTGCCTAAGCCGGTTATTGCTTTGGTAAATGGTTATGCCATTGGTGGTGGTCATGTGTTACATGTTATTTGCGATCTTACTATTGCTTCAGAAAACGCTATGTTTGGACAAACAGGTCCTAAGGTAGGTAGTTTCGATGCTGGGTTTGGGTCATCGTACTTGGCACGACACGTTGGTCAGAAAAAAGCTAGAGAGATTTGGTTTTTAAATCTTCAATACACTGCTAAAGAATCGGAAGATATGGGAATGGTTAACAAAGTTGTTCCTTTAGACAAGCTTGAAGACGCAGGTGTAGAATGGTCTCAACTTATTCAGAAACGTTCGCCTATGGCTATAAGAATGCTTAAACGTGGACTTAACGCCGAGCTTGATGGACAAACTGGATTAATGGAATTTGCAGGAGATGCAACTCTTATGTTCTATCTTATGGATGAAGCACAAGAAGGTAGAAAAGCATTTTTAGAAAAAAGAGAACCTGATTTTAAACAATATCCAAAGTTCCCGTAAATATCAATACATGATTATTTGTGAACTAGTGAACAAAAACTTATAGGTTTTAGAACAGGCGAACATAATAAATTCTAAAAAAAACAGAATTATTATATATAAAAGGTAGATGTGTATTATTACATATCTACCTTTTTGTTTTGAATAAGTAGATACAGAATTGACAATTTACAGATAAATAAAATTAACCTCATCGCATAAAAGCTTATATTATAATACACTGTATAATTCAACACTCCATTAAATTATACATTAATCATTAATTACCTTTATTGATTTCGAAATAACTTCATACACATCTTTATAATCTTTATTAATAATTAATTCCAAATGTTTTTTCTCTGTTATTACATCTCCCCTTTTAGCTGGTCCGGTTTGGGCTTTAATTGGAGTTGTGGAATTAATCTTTTCTACAGTTTCGGCAATTAATGGTTTTAGCAAATCAAAATCAACCTCAGCATCATGCAAAATATCTTTTGCTATACTAAACATATGATTGGTGAAATTATTTACATAAACAGCTCCTACGTGCAAATACTGCCTTTGTACCGATGAAATTTCCTTTACGTTATTAGATAATGTACTTGCTATGTTTTTTAAAACAGTAATATCTTTATTACTATTACTATCATTATTATCACCAGCCTCTACCAAAATTGGAATATTTGCAAAATCAACACTTTTACCTTTAGTAAACGATTGTAAAGGATAAAACACAGCTCTTTTATTTTTATCATCAATTATCGAAATATCAGTAGCTCCAGATGTATGTGCTACTAACCTATTAGTAAATGGCAAATTAGAACTTACTTTAGCAATAGCCGAATCGGTAATGGCAATTAAATACAAATCTGCATTTTTAAGATTATGTAAATCATCAGTATAATCAATATGATATTTACTATTTACACCCTCCAATATTTTTACATCTCTACCGTAAACCTGAATAATTTCGGCATTATTAGTTTTATTAAACGCTTCAATTAAATGATATGCTACATTTCCGGTGCCTATAAGTACAATTTTATACATGTATTACATTTTGTTTGTTTACTAGCAAATGTATAAATGATTTAGCTAACTACACTCCGTTAAATTATCAATTAAACAATTGTACTAAATTTCAATTAGATATGGAAGATTATTTTCTAGATAAAAATGGTGATTAGCATGAGTTTAGAAACATTGGTTTTATACTTGATATGTAGATATTCTGTAATAAATTTATATGATTACAAAAATATGATGTTAATCAGTGAAAAATTATATATTTGGATATTGTAAACACATGTAAACTTTTATATATGAAAATGAAAAATTTATTAGTAGTTGCTTTATTTATGTTATTTGGCTTAACATCTAACATTAAAGCACAAACAGATACCGATTACGTTATTACCGATGAGGTTGCTAACGAAGGTTGGAATAATAATGCAAACGAAGTTTTTAAAACTGCTAAGAAAAACAACTCACCAATACTTATGAACTTTACAGGAAGTGATTGGTGCAAATGGTGTATTAAAATTAAGAAAGAGATTTTCGATACTCCTGAATTTAAGACTTGGGCTAAGAAAAAAAACTTACAACTTTTAGAGCTTGATTTTCCAAGAAGAATTCAACAAACTCCTGAGTTAAAATCTCAAAACTCTCAGCTTGCTAAAGAATTAAACGTACGTGGATATCCTACTCTTTACATTATATCTGATGGGAAATTAATAAAATCGGGTTATGTTGCTGGTGGTCCAAAGGCTTGGATTGAAAGCGTAGAATCTCAAATGTAATTTCAAGTGCATTTATAAAATTTAAACGGGCAACTTCTGTATTGGAGTTGCCCGTTTTTTTTAAGAATAAAAAAACAAATCTCATATCAATTATATTCAACCTTTAATTAATCTAAAAATGAAATCATTATTTAAAATTTTAGTACTAGTAATTACTTTATCAATAATATCGTGTGCACCAAGTACTAAGCAAGAATACATGAATAGCTACGAAGAATTCATTGCCGATTTAGAAACAAATTACACAGAGTATTCTGAAAGCGATTGGGAAAAATTAGATAACAACATGAATGAGTTTACGGGTAAATTATACGATAAATTTAAAGATGAACTTACTTTTTCCGATAAAATTACTTTATCGGCATACAAAGTTAAATACAATTCATATAAAGCAAAATCAAGTATTGACAAAATGTTTGAAAATTTATCTAAAGAGCTTGAAGAATAAGGTTAATAAGTAATGTTCAATTCTTCTATTACTATAAACTATAAACGCTTATTTTACTTTTTAGAGTAAATAAATTGTTAGCTAAAAATAAAAAAAGGGTAGTCCAAAATGTTTTGGACTACCCTTTTTTTATTTATTTTATGAATGTTAAGTTGATTTTTTTTTACAATCTTTCACCTTCAATTATTGTTTGTGCTTTCATTAAATCGCTATGTTTTATTTGTAGCCTAACACCAAACTGAGTTGCTAACATAGGGTATATCGACGATATATTCTCATCAACATAATAACACTTTATTCCTTCGCTTTCTAATTTACTACCAGCAATATGGGCGTCTATTATAGTATTATAAACTTTAAATGTAATTAAATTATCTTCCATATTAATCTTAATAGCTTTAGTTAAAAATCATATATAATTTAAGATAGTAAAAAAACATTATAATCTATTTTAAATTTTTTATTAATCTTTCTTTTTGTTCATCAGTAAGCTTTATTTCTTTATCATCAAATTTCAATGTTTTAATAATCTTATCGTTTATTAAATTACTTTCTACTTTATAAATACTACAACTTTTACAAGTATATAAATGTATTTTCAAGTTTAGTTTTTCAATAAAACTAAGTTCTGTATAATGATTTTTATCAATTAAATAAGTTGCCGTTTCGCAAGTTATCATCATCTTCATCATTACATTTTTAAACCTATTTATCAGAGTTTTTTTCATAACTAATTTATTACAATAGTACGTTTTAGAGTGGTAAATTTATAAGTACATTGATAATTGCATATTGGTAATTGCACATTGGTAATTGATACTTTAACTAAGTGTTTTAAACCACAAACTCTCAATACACTCTCTTAACTGTAGCCTAGCCCTATGCAGTATTGTCCATATATTAGACTCCGACACACCCAACTTTTTATTTATACTACTGTTCGATGCTTCTTCTTGATGTTTCATCATAAAAACAAACCTCCATTTATCGGGCAAATTTAATATACATTTATCTAAAACCTTAATAAACTCTTCATCACCTATCCAATCTTCTCCTTGTGCAACTCCCCAATCTTGCGGAGCATCCTCAGCATTCCAACTACCATACATAAATTTATCTTGTACAAACATACTTTTAGCATCCATTGACGTTTCAATATTCTTGTATTTTTTTCGATATAAATCTATTATTTTACGTTTTAATATTGATGTTAGCCAAGTTTTCTCATTACTTTTTTCCTTAAAATTATCCTTGCTTTTCATAGCCGATAAAAATGTTTCTTGCAAAACATCTTCAGCTAATTCGGGTAACTTCAATCTACTTATGGCATAACTATACAAGTAATCTCCATATTTATGCAACCACATTTCGGGGTTAGTTTTTGGCATGATAAGTAATGGTTAATTTTTAATTGTCAAGCACTTATAAACAATACAATGTGCAAATTATCTATTTAACACTCTAAAATTAAGCAACATAAAGCATTAAATAATTGTAACTATTTTTAATTTTACCAATATACAGTTACAGTAAAAGGTAACGTACTATTATATAATATACTCATTAATTAAACTAAAAAATGCACCTAAATTTAGTTTTTAGATGCATCCTTAAGTTATTAATTTTTATCGAAATATTTTCTCACAAAAGTATCCACACTAAATTTACCCGATCCATACACTAACAACATAAACAACATTGTAAAATAATACAAAGCTATCTCAATACCATTATCTCCGGCATTAAACCCATTACCCATATGCACCGTTGTTATAGCAACAATCATTATCACCATTAACGGAATTGATATTAACCTTGTACCCAAACCTAATAACAACATTATAGCACCCATAACCTCAGTAACACCTGCCATATATGCATTAAAATGCGGTAAAGGATAATTCATTGTTGCAAACCAATCTCCAATTGCATTTATATCGTTCCATTTCATCATTCCCGATGTCCAGAAACCATAAGCCAACACTAACCTAGTTAACAACAATGGTAAATCTCTTATACTTTCGGTATAATTAGCTATTGCCTTACACACTCCATTAAGTTTACATTTCATAATTTCTAAGTTTTAAATTTTATATCCTAAAAATAGACTATTACTTAGTAACTCTTCAAACATTTTTTCACTAACACTTACAACATCATTGGGCAATTTTTCGTTTAATTGCTTTTCTACTATACTAATTGCTTTATTAAACGATATTTTACTTTCTATAATTTGTTCGAAAATAAAAGCATCTAAAACCGACAACGAAACATACTCTGCATTTTTGGTTTTAATATTTCGGTAAGTAATTATTATAGTTTGTATTTTATCTAATTCTTTTTTTTCGATATTTATTTTATGTATTGGATAGTCATACACATCCATACTATATTCTGGATTTACAACCAATACATCGGTATTTATATTACCTTCCTTTTTATATTCAGGAAAATCAACATCACTCATATTAAAAACCTCAACTTCCATCCACTCAAAACTCAATAAATTATTTAAGTATGGTTTATTAAAAGCTTCGGCATATTTTTTATCTTCAAAATACTCCACAAATTCCTTTGGCAATTTCCAAAGTTCGTTATACTGCGATTTATTATTTTCGAAAAAATCAGCAACCACAAGTTCCCACTCTTTATTACTTAGTATTTTATTAAAAATGGGGAAAGCTGTTTCAATAGAACCTTCGAAATTGTTAAATATTAAATCTCTATACGCCTTTAAACCTTCTTCTTTCGAATTATTGAATTTCATAGTATCTCCGGTTAACATATAATGCCCCATTGAATCCTGAATTTCTTTTCCTGAAGTAAACTTTAGTTTATTTTTAGATTCGTGCGTTTTCATATCCAATTATTTTTACAAATTTCTCTCATGGTATCCATTTCGTACTGAAGTCCTTTTATATCATCGAAATTAAAATCTCGTTCTAACAAAACAGGAACATTACCCATTAACGAAGTTGTATAATCAAATAACTTATAAACCTCATCAATAATACTTTCTCCATGAGTATCAATAATTAAATTATCGGAAACCTTTTTATGTCCTGCCATGTGTATATACTCCACTCTATCTAATGGCAATTTCTTTATAAAATCGTATGCATCGTAATTATGATTAAACGAATTAACGTACACATTATTTACATCTAACAACATTTTACAATCTGCTTGATGCAAAATTTCTTTTATAAAATCTATTTCTAATATTTCTTGCTCAACACTGGTATAATACGAAACATTCTCAATTACCAATGGTTTATTAATTATATCCTGTACTTGTTTTATACGTTCCGAAACATGTTTTATACTATCCTCTCTGAAAGGAATTGGCAACAAATCGTAAAGGTGTGCGTTATTAGTTTTTGCAAACGATAAATGTTCCGAATAAATATCAATATCATACTCATTCATAAAACTCTTTACTTGTTTTATAAATCTAATATCTAAATCATCGTAACTACCAACAGACAACGATAAACCATGTGTAATTATTGGATACTTATCGGCCACTTTATTAAGCACCTGTTTCCAATATCCACCCAAGCCAATCCAATTTTCGGGAGCCACCTCAACAAAATCGGGGTTAATAGTATTATTACTAAAAAACTCCTCATCTATTTCTTTTTTAAACCCCAAACCTATGTTTATATCTTTTTTCATGATTTCCGAAAATTGACTTTGTTGGTTAACACTTAATTTATCATTGGTAATAGTAGTTGTAATACGTATAATAATAATTATGGCTAAGTAAAAAACCATAGCAACCTATTACGCTTATATAATATATCTGTTTAAACATTTAGATATCTACATTGTAGATTATACTAAAAATTATGCTAAAGAATAAAACTAAGCCATAATTATCATTTACAAACTTCAAACTATCAACTACCATAAATATTTATTATTTCGATCCACATTTACCCTCACCACACTTACTTTCGGTAGTTTTACTTTCAGTACTCTCTTTGTTGTTATCCTTACTACCACACTTACCCTCTCCACATTTAGCTTCATTGGTTTTTGTTGATGTAGTATCTTTTACCTCTTTAGTACCACATTTACCTTCTCCACATTTATTTTCGTTGAAATTAATTGTTCCTGGCACATTCAAAATATTAGTTCTAACATCGTGTCCACTACCCAACAACTCCGAATTTGAATTATTTATTCCGGCAGATACACTTAATGACAAACCACCTACTAACAACATTGTAGTAATAACTCCTGTTTTTTTAACTGAACTTTTCATAGTTTCTATTTTTTAATGATTTTGTACTTACTTAGTCGTGGGTTTTAATCAATCCTTACAAAAAACTTATTTTATTTTATTGAAAAAAGCAAAAAGCACTTGAAACCATCAGTATTTACTGAAAAAATAAATTAAAAAAACTTATTATAAATTAAGCAACTATATACTAATATATGCTTGTTTATATATACTTTGCGGATAATTTCAAACAAAACATACACTTTGGCACTTACTTATTAAGTTGCTACTTAAACCACAAATACTAATTATAGTTATTAATAAACATGAAAAACAACACCGATACTAAAGACCCTTTATATATTGATGAAAATCAAACAGTTTGGGTTGATAAGGAAATGAAAAACCTATCGTTGGAAGAAAAAATAGGACAAATGTTTGCCATTGGCGCATTTTCCGACAACTCAAAAACCAACGAGCAGTGGGTTGAAAAACTTACTAAGCAAAACCTAATTGGTAGTGTTGTGTTTTTTAAAGGACACGCAAAACGTCAGGCCGAACTTACAAACTACTACCAATCTTTAGCAAAAGTACCATTAATGATTGCTATGGATGCCGAATGGGGTGTATCAATGCGTTTATCAAATACTCCTATTTTACCGCTTCAAATGCCAGTTGCGGCAACTAACAAAATAGAAAACTCGTATTTAGTATCAGAAGAAATAGCAAAAGAATGCAAGCGTTTAGGCGTTCATTTAAGCTACTCTCCTATTGCTGATGTAAACATAAATCCTGCTAATCCAATTATTGGGCGTAGATCTTTTGGAGAAGATAAAGAGCTTGTTACAAACTACTCTATTTCGGCAATTGAAGCATACAACGATAATAACGTTCTTTCGTGCGGAAAACACTTCCCAGGACATGGAGATACAAGTCAGGATTCTCATAAAACATTGCCTTCGGTACTTGCCGATATGAAACGTATTGAAGATATTGAACTATATCCTTTTGAGCGTATTATTGATGCCGGTGTACCTACTATGATGGTTGCCCACCTTAAAATACCAGCTTTAGAGCCTAACAAAGATTTACCTTCTTCTTTATCGCCTTTAGTTATTGAAGGTTTATTGAAGGAAAAAATGGGTTACAAAGGATTAATTATGTCGGATGCATTAAATATGCAAGGAGCAAAATCGTTTGGAACTAATGTTGAAATTAACATTCAGGCACTAAAAGCCGGAAACGATGTTCTTTTATACCCAGTTGATATTGAAGAAACTATTGAAAAAATAGTAGAAGAAATTAAACTTGGTAAAATTACCGAAGAAAGAATAGATCATAGTGTTATAAAAATTCTGAAATCGAAATACTGGGCAGGGTTAAATAACTTTAATGATGTTGTGGTAGAAAATGTTGAGGAAGATTTAAACTCTATTGAAGCTACTAACATTATTAATAAAGTAGCTAAGGAATCAATTACACTTGTTAAAAACAGCAAAAACGTATTGCCATTAAAAGCTGATACTAAAAAAGCTGTAGCTAATATTTGTTTTGGAGATGATAAGTTTGAAGAATTTGAACAAAAACTAAACAACTTTACAAAGGTTGATACTTTTAATGTTGATAAAATTGGATTAACTAAGGTTAAGCAAATACTTCAGAACTACGATACAGTAATTGTTTCGGTTGATTTGCCTTATGCAGGTTATAAAACACGTATTGGAAAGAAAAAAACAGGAGAGTTAAAAGGAAAAATAAACTCTTTAATTAGAGGAAAAAAAGCAATACTTAACCTTTTAGGAGATCCTTATAAATTACCAATGTTTGGAAACGATAGTAACTACAATTCAATATTATTGGGTTACAAAAATTCGGATGCAGTACAAAACTACATGGCAGCAACAATTATTGGAGAAGAAAAGCCACAAGGAGTTTTACCTGTAAGTGTTAACCAAAAATACCCACTTGGTACTTCGCTTACTTTTTAATAAATAGCTTTTTTTTAGATATATAAACACATTATAATATTTCTTTTTAAGATATTTTTATAATGTGTTTTTTTGTTCTTTTTTCAAAATTTAGAGTAATCATAATAGCTAAATTACTACATGGTTTTAATAAACTCTACGCCAAAAATACGGTGTAAATATCATTAAAACAGTAAATAATTCTAACCTACCAATAAGCATATAAAAAGACAATATCCATTTAACGGGAGCTGATAGATGAGCAAAATTATCTACTGGGCCTACTGTTCCAATTCCAGGACCAATATTACCTAACGATGTGGCTACTGCACCAAGGGATGTCATAAAATCAACACCTAAAGCAGCCAATATTAATACACCAACAGTATATGTCATTATATAAACCATAATAAAGGCAAGTACATTGTAAACAACGCTTTCGTTTACGGCACTACCATTTAACCTAACGGGGATAATTGCTTTTGGGTGTAATTGTCTTTTAAAACTAAGTAAGCCATTTTTAACAAGTATAATGTGTCGTACTATTTTTACACCTCCTGCTGTTGAACCTGCAGAAGCACCAACAAACATCAGCAAGAAAATTACCATAATAGCCAATGGAGGCCACAAAGTATAATCAACCGAAACAAAACCTGTTGTTGTTATTATTGATATAGTTTGGAATAATACATCTCTAAATACCTTTTCGAAATCGCTATTAGCCCATCCCGAATTATAAACCACAGCGGTTAAAACAACTGTAACAACAATAGTCATTAATGAGTATAATCTGAATTCTTCGTTTTCCCATATCTTCTTTAATTTTCCATGGAATCCGAAATATGTAAGAGTAAAGTTAGTACCTGCCAAAAACATAAAAACGATTAATACATACTGTATATATGGAGAAAAATCGGCAGCACTACTATTAAATGTAGAAAAACCACCAGTTGCCATTGTTGTAAAAGAATGATTAATAGCATTGTAAAAACTAAACCCTCCGTACATTAAAAAAACTGTTTCTACTGCAGTAAGTGCAACGTAAATAATCCATAATCGGCGGGCAGTATCTCTAATACGTGGTTGTAATTTATCGGGAGATATACCTGGAGCTTCGGCAACAAATAACTGCATACCTCCAATTCCTAATATTGGCAAAATGGCTACAGTAAGTACAATAATACCCATACCTCCTATCCACTGAGTTAAACTACGCCAAAGTAAAATATCTTTATTTGTACCTTCTATATCTGATATAACCGATGCTCCTGTTGTAGAATAACCTGATATAGTTTCGAAAACAGCTGAAGAAAAATCAGGAATAGTTCCACTAAACATATAAGGTAAACTACCCGAAAATGTCATTAATACCCAACCAAAAGTTACTATTAAATAACCATCTCGTTTTGTCATTGCTGAATCGTGGTTATACTGTTTAGCAATAAAGTAAACCATAAAACCTGTAAATAGAGTAATTACTCCTGACGATAATAAAGGTATTGCTTCTTCTAATTCGTGATAATAAACAGATGCCCAAAGGCATAAGAACATAAATACACCATTAAACATTAATAATTTTCCTAAAAACCTAAATACTAGTGAAAAATTGTATCTACTCTTTGACATATATAAGTAATGGTTAATTTTTTAATTGTAAATGGTTAATTATTCATAACATACCTAATAAACCATAATTGTTTTAAGTTTATGCACATGAATAATTTTGTTACAATACTTAGTTATTCGAAAAATTTATCGACTTTAGAAATATTTTGTGCCCCACGGCGAAAAGTAACAATAACTCTATCTCCTACTTTAAAAATAAAATCTCCGTTAGGCGTAAATGCTTTATTTCCACGTATTACACCACCAACAATTACATTAGATGTAAATCCAAGATTCATTAATTTATCGTTAAGAATTTCAGATTTAGAATGCACTACATATTCAGCTACTTCAATATCTACACCAGGTAAACTAGCTAAATTTGTAACTCTTCCTTTACGTACATAACGCGATATAAAGTTTGCGGCTATTAGCTTTTTATTAATAAGTGTATCAATACCTATATTTTGAGATAGATGAATAAAATCCATGTTTTCTACAAGAGCAATAGTTTTAGGCACATTATGACTTTTAGCAACTAAACTTGCAATAATATTAGTTTCCGAATTTCCGGTTACAGCAATAAAAGCATCAACATCCGATATTCCTTCTTCTTCTAAAAGTTCAACATCTCTACCGTCTCCATTAATTACAAGGGTGTTTTTAAGTATATCGGCAAGTTCGTGACTTTTCTTTCTATCTTTTTCTACTAAAATAACTCTATATTTTGCATTTAATGCTAGTGCAGTAGAAACTCCAATATCTCCTCCTCCAAGTATCATTATTGTTTTTACTCTTCCCGATATTTTACCTGTTTGTTTAAGAATTCTTTTTAATCCTTCGGGTTGTGTAATATAGTAAACATGATCTCCCAACTCAAAAACAGTACTACCATTAGGTATTATTGTTTGACCGCCACGAAGTATTGCTACGGTTAAAAAATTTAGATTACTTAACTTAAATGCTTCGGCAAGAGTTTTGCCTATTATGGTTTCATTTCCATTAAGACGTATACCAATTAAGGAAAGTTTACCGGCTGCAAATTCAAAAGTATCAGTAATTGCAGTTTCTCTAAGTAGTCGTCTGATTTCTTTTGATGCTAATGCTTCGGTTGATATTACTTCATCAACTCCTAGTTTTTGCAAGTCAAAAATATCTCTACGATATAAAAAAGTTGGATCGGTAATACGAGCAATACACTTTTTAGCACCCATACCCTTAGCTAACGAAGCTGTAACAAGGTTTCTGTCTTGCGATTTAGAAACAGCACAAAACATATCAACCTTATCTATATTTAATTCTTTCAGAACCAATAAAGATGTAGACGAACCTTTAATAGTAGCAACATCAATATGATTTGATATATAATCTAAATGCTCCTCATCTTCATCAATAACTGTAATGTCATGATACTCTTCAGCTAAATTTTTAGCTAAATAAAAAACAACATCACCATCTCCGCTAATAATAATTCTCATGATATATAGATATATTAAGACAACAAAAATATATTATTTATTACTGCTAACCTATGTTTTTAT
>JAGLDK010000048.1 GCA_023145615.1 Ichthyobacteriaceae bacterium
ATTAATACGGATCAACATCTATAACTACTCTTATCGACCTGTATTCTTTAACCTCATTAAACGAATGAAACACACGTTTAACATACAACTTACTACTACCTAAATCTTTATTATTTGCAGTTTTAATTAAAATAACTTTATTGTATAAATTACGTATTCGTGCAACGCTAGGATAGTCCGGACCCAAAACTATTGCTCCTTTCAATCCTCTTAAACTTTCGGCAACATTAAACGCAGCCTTATCTAATTTTGCTTTATCCTTATGTTTTAATGTAATTTTTATCAGTCTATAATATGGCGGATAATAATAGCTACTTCTATCATATAACTGATCTTTTACCATGCCACTAAAATCGTTTCGGGATACTTGTTGTATTATTTGATGGTACGGATTAAATGTTTGAATTATAACCTTTCCCCTATCTCCTTTTCGGCCCGAACGCCCTGCAACCTGCGACATTAACTGATAAGCCTTTTCGTGAGCTCTAAAATCAGGAAAATTAAGCATACTATCGGCATTTAAAACTCCAACCAAAGCAACATTATCAAAATCCAAACCTTTTGTTACCATTTGAGTACCAATTAAAATATCAATTTCTCGATTCTCAAATTTCATTATTATATCCTGATACGCATATTTTTTCCTAGTAGTATCTAAATCTAACCTTGCAACAATTGCACCCGGAAAAAGCTTTAAAACTTCATCTTCTATTTGCTCGGTTCCCAATCCTTTGGTATCTAATTTTGGACTCCCACACGATTGACATTTTCTAATCATAGGTATTGAATACCCACAATAATGACATTTTAAATGATTTGAATTTTTATGAAAAGTTAAAGAAACATCGCAATGCGGACATTCGGGTGTTGTACCACAAGTTTCGCACTCAACAACAGGTGCAAATCCACGTCGGTTCTGAAACAATATAATTTGCTTTTTTGCCAACAAAGTTTCTTCCATTTCTAAAAACAAACGCTCTCCAAAATGGCTACGCATTTTCTTTTTCTGATGATCTTCTTTTATATCAGCAATTTCAATTTTGGGCATTAAAATATTACCATAACGCTTATCAAGTGCAACATAACCATACTTTTTATTCTTAACATTAAACACCGATTCTAACGAAGGTGTTGCCGAACCCAAAAGTACTTTTGCCTTGTGTATATACGCCAAAACTATCGACATATCTCGGGCATTATATCTCGGTGCCGGATCGTATTGTTTAAATGTAGATTCATGCTCCTCGTCTACAATAATTAAACCCAAATCAGAAAATGGTAAAAATAATGCCGAACGTGGACCCAAAACAATCTGATATTTACCAATATGTTCGTTTACAGTATTCCAAACCTCAACCCTTTCGCTTGCATTAAATTTAGAATGATAAACCCCTATTTTTTCTCCGAAATATTTAACCAATCTATTAATTAACTGAGTTGTTAAAGCAATTTCGGGCACCAAAAACAAAACCTGTTTATTCAACTCAAGTTGTTCTTGAATTAACTTAACATAAACTTCGGTTTTTCCACTTGATGTTACCCCTTGAAAAAGAACTGTATCGTATTTTTCGAAACCACTTTTTATTTCATCATAAGCAGTTAATTGATCGACACTTAATGTTTTTTGATTCTCTAAATCGTTACTTGGCTTTACCAATCTCGAAACTTCTTCCGAGTAAATTTCTAAAATCTCCTTATCGGCTAATCCGTTTAACGAAGCACGACTTGCATTTGCCAATTCTAACAAATCTTTTACCTTAACCGCTTGTTGTGTTTGAGTTTTTACACTGATAAATTTCAGCAGTAATTCGTACTGCTTTTTTGCCCTACCCAAAGTAGAAAACACTTTCTGCAACTCGCCTTCTTCTTCCATTAAATCAGTAAAGCGTATGTAATTTTCAACCTTAGGTTTATAACGATCTTTAATTTCTTCAACAGGTAAAATAACTCCTTTTTCAATTAGAGTTTTTATAATAGGTAACGGATTTTTTTTCGATATAATTCCGGATACTTCCGCAACAGTAAGTGCATTTTTATAATTTAAAGCTTCGTAAACCAAATACTCAGCATCGGTTAACTCTCCCGATAAATCTTCGGTAAAATCTGGATTTCTTAAAAGTTTAGTTTCACTTTCGAGCTTTAACGACGATGGCACAACATTACGATAAACCTCTCCCAACGACGACATATAATAATCGGCAACCCACTGCCAAAGTTTAAGTTGAGTTGTATTTACAATAGGTTTTTCATCAAGTATTTGCTCAATAAACTTAGGCTTGAAACCAAAAGGCTCAACATTATGTTTATTAAAAACAATACCAGTATAATATTTACTCTTTCCGAACTGAACAACTACCCTACTACCCAACTCTATATTACTAAAATCATCGGCAGTACACTCATAAGTAAAAGTTTGCTCAATTGAAACAGGAACAATTATATCTGCAAAATATTTTTGATTATCGCTACTCATACTGTATATGTGTGTTTACTATTTTTTGGCAAGGTAATGCAAGGTAATGTAAGTTATTAATTATCTACTCCCGAAATTTAACTCTGCTAACTCAATGCTTTATACAAAAAAGCCATTACATATATTTATATCGAATGTTTTATTTATAATATTATTCATATAAATATTTCAAAGCATCAACTCCTAAGAATATATGTTCAGCATCCTTTATTACTACCTTAGTGGTATATAAATTAAAAAAAATACCCCACTATCAATTATAAATAAATTAACAGTGGGGTATTTACATAAAAATAAAAAAATAATCTCACATTTAAAAAAATGCAAAATCTATTACAAATTACTTAGTTAAAAGCGATTCATTATCCATTGATGCAGGCTTTTCAATACCCATAAGTTCCAAAATAGTTGGAGCAATATCAGCTAAAACACCATCTTTTACACCACCTTTATACTCATCATCAACCACAATAAAAGGTACTGGGTTTGTTGTGTGAGCTGTGTTTGGCGATCCATCAGAGTTAATCATGAAATCAGCATTTCCGTGATCGGCTGTAATTAAAACAGTATATCCGTTTTTCTTAGCCGATGCAATAGTTCTTTCTACACTTTTATCAACTGCTTCTACAGCTGTAATTGCTGCCGAAAATATACCTGTATGACCTACCATATCAGTATTTGCGTAATTCAACACAACCAATTCGGCTTCTTGCTTATCAAGTTCTGGTAATAACTTATCAGTAACCTCAGCAGCACTCATTTCAGGTTGTAAATCGTATGTAGCAACTTTTGGAGAACTTACTAAAATACGCTCTTCTCCTTCAAAAGGCTCCTCTTGTCCACCGTTGAAAAAGAAAGTTACGTGTGCATACTTTTCAGTTTCAGCAATACGTATTTGTTTCTTCCCTAATTTAGATACAATCTCTCCTAAAGTTTCTTTAACATTTTCTTTGTCATAAAGAACATTTACTCCTTTAAACGACCCATCGTAATTAGTCATTGTAATAAGGTGTAAATCTTTTTTCTCCATTCCAAATTCTGGAAAATCTTTTTGAGTAAGCACCTGTACCATTTCTCTACCTCTATCAGTACGGTAGTTAAACATAAATACTACATCTCCCTCTTCAATCTTTCCAACAGGATTATTGTTTTCATCAACCATTACTGATGGCTTAATAAACTCATCGGTAAGATCGTTTGCGTATGATGCTGCAACAGCTTCCGATCCTGATGCAAACTTTTCTCCTTTTGCATTAATCATTACATCGTAAGCCTCTTTTACACGCTCCCAACGATTATCTCTATCCATTGCATAAAAACGACCAACTAACGATGCTAATTTACCGTTAGATGTTTCCATGAATTTCTCAATTTCAGCAACAAAACCTTTTCCCGATTTTGGATCAACATCACGTCCATCCATAAAAGCATGTACAAAAACATCTTTTAAACCAGCAGTTTTAGTAGCATCTAATAAACCTTTTAAATGATCGATATGAGAGTGCACTCCTCCGCTAGAAAGTAATCCTGCAAAGTGTACTTTTTTACCATTAGCTTTAGCATATTCAAACGCTTCAACTAAAACAGCCTCCTGATCAATAGTTTTATTTTCTACAGCCAAGTTAATTTTTACCAAATCTTGATACACAACTCTACCTGCCCCTAGGTTCATGTGTCCAACCTCCGAATTTCCCATCTGTCCATCAGGTAAACCAACTTGCATACCAGAAGTTCCGATTTTTGAAAAAGGATATTCTTTATAAAGATTGTCAATAAAACTTGTATTTGCTTTGCATATTGCCGATGATTCTTTGACATTGGCTAAACCCCAACCATCAAGAATCATTAAAATAACTTTTTTGCTCATATCTTAATTTTTTCTTAATCAATTACATTAGTGTAACTTATACACTTTTTGACTTTTATGATGCGAATATACAAAACCTAACTAATATTATACAATATTTTTAAACCAAAAAACACCGATAAACAACAAAGTTTTTTGTGTGTAAACTTTGTTGTTTATCGGTGCAAACATATCATATACACAATTAGTTATTATAGCTAATTATGTAATTATTAATTGATAATTTTATTAGATATAACCTAAATTACCACCTAGTATTTCGAGTACTTTATTTAATTTTATGAGTAACTATATGTAAAGTTTCACAACGTTGATAAATATATTTTACCAAAAAATAATTTAAATGTTCAGCTACTATCAGTTTAGTATTAAATGGATCATTAACCATTAATCACATCATATTAAACATTTCATCAACCGCTTGTTTTATGTTTTGCCTAACATCTAAAATATTTGCTTCCATCATATAACACGGAGCTGTAATTATTTTCAAATCCGCATCAATACTAACTTCTTTTATTGTTTTCATTTCGGCTTTATGACCCAATAAATTTATACCGTTCGAAATTGCATCTATTTCGTAAGGAGAATTTTGGTTTATTGTACCTACTGTTAACTTTGCATTTAATCCTGAATTTTCTAGTGCTTTTGCAATTGTAGTTGGCGACATGCACAAACCTACTATTGGCTTTTTACTTTTAACAAACTGTAATATTAAATCCTTAACACTAGCAATTATATCGCCCGTAGGTCCGTTAAAAGCCCACTTTGTTATATTTTTTGCCGTTCCAAAACCACCAGGCATAACCAAAGCATCAAGTTCTTCAGTATTTAAATCAGCAATATCAACTATTTTTCCTCGTGCAATACGTGCCGATTCAACCAACACATTTCTTGTTTGATTTACTTCTTCTCCAGTTATATGATTTATTACATGATGCTGATTTATATTGGGTGCAAAACACACTGCTTCTCCGCCTTTTTCGGCAATTGCCAACAATGTAAATACAGCTTCCTGAATTTCAGTTCCATCAAAAACACCGCTTCCGTGTAACAATACTCCTATTTTTTTCATTGTAAATTATTTTAAATACAATATTTTAATTACTGATTTTCAATCAATTATAAATAACCTTTCAAAATCAAAAACACATCAATAAATATTAAACTCTAAACTAACCATTTATACTTATAATTTAGTTTAAATTCAACGTAAAATTTAAACTAATAGAATTGTAAAATGAACAACAATACTGATAAACCACAGAATATAGATAGTAATAAAATGCCCGATGAAAATGGGTTTTTCGGAGCATATGGAGGACGATTTGTGCCACCTATGTTAGAGCCTATAATGAAAGAAATAGGAGATGCTTATTTAGAAATAAAAGACAGTAAAGAATTTAAAGACGAACTATATTATTTACAGAAACATTATACCGGACGCCCTTCTCCAATTTTTCATGCAAAAAACTTGTCGGATAAAATTGGCGGTGCTCAAATTTATTTAAAACGAGAGGACTTAAACCATACCGGAGCTCATAAAATAAACCATTGTTTGGGAGAGGCTTTGTTGGCTAAAAAAATGGGTAAGAAAAAAATTATTGCTGAAACAGGAGCTGGTCAACACGGAGTTGCACTTGCTACTGCTGCTGCCTTGCTTGGTTTAGAATGCGATATTTACATGGGAGAAGTTGATATAGCTAAAGAACACCCAAATGTGGTACGCATGAATATACTTGGTGCAAAAGTTATACCTGCTACACATGGTTTAAAAACGTTAAAAGAAGCTGTTGATGCTGCTTTCGATGCTTATGTAAAAGATCCTATTAATCAACTTTACGCAATTGGATCGGTTGTTGGACCGCACCCTTTTCCTATGATGGTAAGAGATTTTCAGGCTGTAGTAGGACAAGAGGCTAAAGAACAATTTACTGAACTTACAGGTAAACTGCCAAATAATTTGGTTGCTTGTGTTGGTGGTGGATCTAACGCTATTGGCTTATTTACCGAATTCTTAAACGATGATGATGTAAATATTATTGGAGTTGAACCTGCCGGTACAAGCTTTAAAACCGGAGAACATGCTGCTACTTTAACATTAGGAACACCAGGAACTATACACGGTTTTAAATGTTATTTGTTGCAAGATGAAAACGGAGAACCTGCACCAGTAAATACTATTGCAAGTGGATTAGATTATCCAGGCGTAGGACCTCAGCACAGTTATTTAAAAGATATAAAACGTGTTAAATACGAAACTATAAACGACAAAGAAGCAATTGCTGCCTTCATGGAATTATCGAGAGAAGAAGGAATTATTCCGGCTTTAGAAAGTGCACACGCTGTGGCTCATGCTATGAAAATGGCTAAAGATATGCCGAAAGACGAAACTATACTTATTAACCTTTCGGGTAGAGGTGATAAGGATATTGATTTTATAGTTGAAAATTACGGTAAAGAATTAGGCATAACTATTCAATAAATATTGTAATAAAAGTGAACAAGTGAACATTTGCCTTATTATTATAAATATTATATTTTCAAAAAAAAAGATGGTTTATACAAATTATAACATTTGTATAAACCATCTTTTTTTTAGTAAAATTATGAGAGTGCTAAATTGATAATTACACTAAACTTCTACAGTTACAATTTTACGTACTTCGCTTGGCGAAATATCCGTTTTCTGTTTAAAAATTCTACTAAAATAATGTGTTGATTTAAACCCTAAAGTATATGCAATTTCTTTAACCGATTTATTGCTACCCTTTAATAAATCTTTAGCCAAATTAATACGTAAGTTAATTTGATACTGAAGCGGAGAAAATCCTGTATGGCGTTTAAAAACTTTTCTGAAATAAGAATACGTTATATTATAATCCTTTGCAATTTCAATAAAATCAAATTCTTGCTCTACTCCATCTCTAATAATAAATCTCACTTCATTTATCATTTCGGCAGTTTTATCTCCCAACAAATCATAATCTCGTTGCTTAAAATTCGAAATAATTTTACTCATTATTTCTATTACAAACGATGATGCTGTTAATTGATAACATGGCATTTCGTTATCTACAATTTCGAAAACTTTATCAAACAAGCCTAATATTTCTTCATTCTTGCCCAAACTTATAATCGGGTTTTTTATATAATTTCCAATTTTAGAAACAAAATGTTGAGCAATATCTCCATTAAATCCTATATAATTTTCGTGCCAACCTGTTTCTAAATTTGGTTTATAACGGTGCCACTCTCCCGATTTTATTAATATAATATCTCCTTCAATAACATTATACGATTTCGATTCGTTTTCGTAAACTCCTCCTCCTTTTGTTATATATATTAAATGAAAATCTTCGTGTACACGTCCATATTCCCATCTAAATAAATATTTATTTGGATGTCCTGATTGTGGGTATTTATTGTTTGGCGCAATTTCGTTACGTCCAATTACATTTATATAAAATCCCCAATTTTTCGATTCTTCATTTGCGTTTATATACTTCGTAAAGCTTTTCATGGTTTTGGTTTTGTAACACAGTCTGAAACTAGATTATGTTAGTGGGTTAATTTGGTGCTTACAAATAACAAAAAATAATAACCCCATAATATGACAAAAACTACTTTTAAAAAAATTATGTTTTTCAAAAAAAAATACCTGTACAGTTTTTAGCCATACAAGTATTTGTATATAAAAATATTATATTAATATTTAACCCAAATTTAAAGCGAACAGATAAACACTATCAACTCTAAATAAATTTATGTCATTATTTACCACAGCAAATAAGCCACATTTAAAAGTATTTGATTTGATCTATTATCAAACTCAATTCCATTTATTTTTATATCACTATCGCTTCCTCCTTCGTATCTAACATCAACAATCATACTCCCTAATTCAACACCAGCTCCTATCTGAAATCCAGTTGAAATTTCATCTTCCACATCTACATTCCAATCCTTAATAGTTGCAACAGTATTTACATTTGATGAAAAAACCGGACCAGCAAAAATCCTCAACAATCCTAAAACTTTAATACCAACTAATACGGGTAAATCTAATCTATCGGTACTCAATAATTCTAAATCAAAATTATCTCGTACAATTTCAACATTAAGTTTAGTATAGGTTGGATCAGCCTCTACAAACAAACCAATTTCCGAAAACTCAATTTTAACCAAAGCACCAATATGCCATCCTGCACTATTTTTAGTAGTATAATTATCGTATTCAAACCCCGACCAATTATAATTAGGCCCTCCCTGAATTCCAATATCAATTTGTGCATTAACAGTATTAAACGCAAAAATAGTTAGCAAAATAAGTAATGTTTTTTTCATAAATTCCGAAGTATAATATTAGAAATCACAATGCCACTTACCAATTTAATAAACCTAATTAGGTAGGTTATAAATCATAATAAATTTACTTTCAACAAAAATTGGTATTACTAATTTACCATACAAATAGTGCTAAAAAAAACATAACAGACTAATTGAATATTTAATCAGACTAACATCGTAATACTCCGATAAGTAATCGAAAATACATTTTCAGTATCGAGTAAGTGCATTTAAAAACATAAATATTAAGCATAAAAAAACATCATAATAAGGTATAAACTACACTTTATTATGATGTTTTATTTTATATTATCCGTAAAAAAAACTATTTATACAGTCCTTTAATTTTTCTGAAAAGCTCACTACTATATACAAAATCAACTATTGCTTCATTATCAGTAACAAACATTTCCTCTTTACTACCGTTCCATTTTTTAACACCATCTTTTAAAAAAATAATATTATCTCCAATTTCCATTACCGAATTCATATCATGGGTATTTATAATTGTAGTAATGTTATTTTCTTCCGTAATTTCTTTTAGTAAATTATCAATTACAATTGCAGTTTTTGGATCTAATCCAGAGTTTGGTTCGTCGCAAAATAAAAATCTTGGTTTCATTGAAATAGCTCTGGCAATAGCAACTCGTTTTTGCATTCCTCCCGATAATTCAGAAGGATACTTATCATTCGATCCTTTTAAGTTTACACGTTTTAAAACCTCCTGAACCCTAACAAGCATTTCGTCATTACTTTTATCAGTAAACATTCGTAACGGAAACATTACGTTTTCTTCAACAGTCATTGAATCGTATAAAGCACTGCCTTGAAAAACCATACCAATATTCATTCGAAGTAGTTTTTTTTCTTTACTATTTAAATCCAATGAATTTTTATCATCAAAATAAATCTCTCCCGAATTTGGAACATGAAGTCCTATTAATGATTTTAAAAAAACCGTTTTTCCTGAACCACTTTGCCCAATAATCAAATTTATTTTACCTCTATAAAATTCGGCATCAATACCTTTTAAAACTTCGGTATCTCCAAACGATTTACGTAAATTTTTAATTGTTATCATAAACTTAAACTAACAATAATTGAGTTAAAACATAATTTATTAAAATAATAGCAACCGTTGTCCACACCACTGCTTTTGTTGCCGATCGCCCCACTTCTAAAGAACCTCCTTTTACATAATACCCAAAATAAGCAGGAATTGTTGCAATTACAAAAGCAAAGAAAACTGTTTTTATTAATGCGTAAACCACGTAAAAGGGTTTAAAAGACATTTGTAAACCTATTACATATTCGGTAGTGCTAACAACACCCGAAAACACACTTGCAAACCACCCTCCAAATATTCCTAACACCATACTCGACATAACTAATAACGGAAAAAATGTTACTGCTGCTGCCACCTTTGGTGCAATTAAATAACTAATAGAGTTTACACCCATAACTTCAAGCGCATCTATTTGTTCGGTAACTCTCATTGCTCCTATACTCGACGCTATGTATGAGCCTACCTTTCCAGCTAAAATAATTGAAATAATTGTTGGAGAAAATTCTAAAATAATTGATTCTCTGGTAGAAAGAGCAATATAATAATTTGCTATAAATGGATTATCTCCCATGTTAAAAGCCATTTGTAATGAAACTACAGCTCCAATAAAAAATGAAAAGAATGCTACTAATCCGAAAGAACTTAAACCTAAATCTTCAATTTCTCTGAAATACAAATCAATATAAACTTTCGTTTTTTCGGGTTTTCTAAACACCTCTTTAAGAAGTAAAAAATACTTCCCAATACTTTCAATATATGCCATAATTTATCTGAGTTATCATAATAAGTTTGGTTAAAACAAAATATCGTTAAAGTTACATTATCACTTTTTTAAACTTAATAAGTTGAAAATCAATTAACTATAAAAATTTATTTAACAAACAATTAGTTCTCAAATATAATATTAAATACTTATTAGGTTAACCAATTCTAAATTTATTCGATTTAGGTGTTAGTTTTATAGATTAACAAGCTCTGTTAAATCATCAATTAATAATGTGTAATTATCATTTTAACACTCTATAAATAAGCAATATAAAACATTAAATAATTATAATATTTTTAATACTTTAATTTAAAAATATACAGTGTATTGTTGTAAAAAGTAACGTACTATTATTAATTACAGCTACAAAAAAAACATGTAAAAAAAGTATAACTACTCTCAATACATGCTTATTATTATACTTCTTGAATTACACATTTATAATTTAACGAAGTGTTGATTAAACCACGTCTATTAAATTAAAATCAATAGCCGCTGTTTTTTTATTTTCGTTAAAATACAAATCAATTCTTCCTAATTTTATTCCTCCATAACCTGCTTGAGTTATTGTAACATCTTTAGCTGATTTGTTTTTCATCACATCGGGTTTATCCATAAACGTATGAGTATGGCCTCCTATTATTAAATCAATATTAGATGTTTCTGCTGCCAAAACAACATCCGAAACTCTATTATCTTTAAACTTATAACCCAAATGAGAAAGTAAAATTACCACATTACATTTTTCCTTTTCTTTCAGAATATTGGCAATTTCGTTTGCTTTAATTATAGGATTTTGATATTCAGCACCTTCATAATTCTTAGGATCAACCAAACCATCAAGTTCTACTCCTACTCCAAAAATACCTATTTTAATTCCTGATTTATTAAATATTTTATACGGTTTTATAACACCTTCAAGTACTGTTCCTTTAAAATTATAATTACAATTCAGTAACGGAAAAGTTGCAAATTTTAAGCTATTTTTAATACCATCAAGCCCATTATCAAATTCATGATTTCCTAATGTTGATGCATCGTATTTAAGCATACTCATTAGTTTATAATTAAGTTCGCCTTTATAAAAATTAAAATACGGAGTACCTTGCGATACATCTCCAGCATCTAACAACAAAACATCTTTCTCAACCTTTCTAATATCTTCTACTAACTTTGCACGTTTTGCCATTCCTGCCTTACCAGCAAGTTTAGGATGATCGGCCGGAAAAGGTTCAAGCCTTGAATGAGTATCGTTTGTATGAAGTATTGTTAACTTCTTAGTTTTATCTTTTCCCAATAAATCTATCGGCAACACGCCAAATACTACAACTGCTGAAGTAGTACCTGTAACTTTTAAAAAATTTCTTCTAGTTTGCATAACTAAACCTCCCATCTAATTTAACTTCAACAGTATCTGTTTTTTCAAAATAATCAATCATAGCCTCACGCATTTTATACTCTAAAGTATCAAGTTTTACCGGATCAACAAAAAATTTCATATGATCTCCACCGTGTTGTAAATAATCGGTTGTTATAACTTTATATTGTTTATTTTCATTAAAAGGTTCGTTATTAATAAATACCTCATCGGCTTTATTTTCTTTTACTTTTATCGAAATATTACTCATTGGCTGACCGTTTGTTTTAACAATATAATCAATCATTTCTTTAAACTTTTCGGCACTTAAAGTAACCACAACAAGAGTATTTTCGAATGGCATAATTTCGAACATATGGCGTAGTAAAATATCTCCTTTTTTTATCGAAGTTCTTATCCCTCCTTTATTAAACAACGCAATATCGGCCTTGCTATTATAGTATTTATTGCTTCTAATATTCCCTTGTTCTAACAACAAATCCGCCAAAAGATTACCCATAGGCGTTTCTAATGAATCATGACTTCTCCATAAATCAGATTTTGTATAAGAAATAACATGATTAAGTTTAACAATAACCGAATCGTGATAAGGCTTTATAAATTCTTCAATATTTTTATCGCCTTCAATATCATTACCAACTTCGTTATAACTATAACCTGTACTTGTAATTTTTTGTGCCGTAAAACACGAATAAGTACTTGCTACCATTATAGCAAAAAGTAATATTGCAAGTTTTTTCATTCTATAATTTTTAACTATTAACGTGTATTAAGTAATTATACTTATTGGTTTTCTAACAATACTTTTATCCAAAAAGTTCATTTAAAATTTTAGCCAATCTAATTCCTGCTTTATTTAACTGATTTTTTACCACCGGAAAATATTTATAATTATATCCATACGATAAATCTTGATGATCGGGTTCAACTGAATTATAAACCTCATAACTCAACTTTTTAGTTTCGGTGTACCACGAAATAATATTTCCTTTTTTAATTTTGTCAACATCTAAATAAGGTTCCTTTTTCATTGTTGATGCAAATTCAGTGTACGATAACAAACTATGTTCAATAATTCCACTATCCCATAAACGGTGTAAATTTGTAGGCTCTCCAAACCAGTTAACCTTAATTCTGTTTCCTCCTAAATCCGATGCTCTACCTGTATGTAAAGGCTGATGAAGATCTCCTATTAAATGAATCAACATTTTCAACCTAAAAGTTTTATCTTCTTTAGTGCTTTTTTTATCTTTTATTATTGCAATAGATTCGTTTATTGCCTTTATTAAATCTCCCTTCGGATTTTTTTTCGAATCGTTATAACTCATTCCATCTTGTGCATTAACGTAATGCCAAGTGTGTGTGTAATCAAATCTCGAATCAGACTTTATATCATCGGCATAAGTTGATGCCAAAATAAAACTATCGCCACCAAGCAATTCCATTATATTTTTCTTAGTCTTTTCTGTTAAATAACCTTCTGCTACTTTTGCAATAGTTCTATGTCCGGTTGGTCCATAAGCAAAAACTGTACTCATTAAAAAAACAAACATCAACTGAGTTAAAAAAAATCTCTTCATTTTATATTTAAATTAATAGTTATTTTACAACCTGTTATCTATAACGATTATGAATAATATATCGTATGTTATAAATAGTAAATAATTTATGATTTTACGAAGTGGTTAAAATCACTCACCACATCTTGTATTTTTATCATCTAACATAGTATCTTTAAAATCCTTCATTTTAGTAATAAACATTCTGTAATTATCTCGTGCCTCAACATCGCCATAATAACTTAATATACCCGAAACCGAACCTTTGCCACCTGGCACTTCCTGATTTGCAAATACTGCATAAGTTGATGTTCGTACCTGAACAGTATCTCCCGTACCACATTCAACCAAATACCTTGTTGAACCAGATACAAAACCTGGCACTGCAAACTGATCGTTATAATCAGTCATTTTTTTATCAATATCATCTTCTACAAACTGTACATTTTCAATTTTTATAAAAGCATTCATCCACTTACGCCCAAGCTCATTCATTGTTACAACTGTTGGCTCAACATCAATAAGTTCTTTTTTATAATTAATTCTTTTTCCTGCACCCATCTCTCCTTTTCCAATTGGCGATGGATTTGCATCAACCTTTCTTTGAAAAAGCGATATTCCATTTACATCTTCTCCAACATACCAATCCTTCAACTTAATAACTAAATGCCTTCCCATCGGAAAAAAATCATCAATGTCATATTCTAAATACAACTTAATACTTCCATGCTCCACTCCTTTTATATCAGTAATATAAGCCGCCTTAAACAACGCTCCCTGATTATTATTTCCAACCACAACGCCTTCTATTATATAATTTTTATCAATTACACTATTTGTATAATTTTTAATTAAATCGGAAATTGTTATTGTTGCAGTTTCTGTAGCATATTCAATTTCCGGAATTTCATACTCGTCAGTTTCACACGAATTAAAACCTATAAACGCAACAATTACAAACAAACTTTGTAAAATGTATTTTCTCATTATCGTTATTAAACTTTTAGTAGGTTTCATAAATTTTGTTATTTATCATATACTTTTTAACATAAAACACTTTGTTAAATTATCAATTTAATACTCTAAAAATTATTTAATCACATCTATCAGCTTCATTATTACTAACTAAATTATCTTCAATTCGGGTTATCCAAAGCTGATATGAACTTTTATCATTTACACTACCATTAACCGTAAAATTACCTGTAACACTACCTTTACCAACCGGAATACTTTCTATTGAAAAATTAGCATACATTAAGGTGTGCGATGCAATACTATCTCTGGTTACACACTCTTCAATATATCTTTTCGACGATCCAAACTCTGCATCTTTACCATCGGCAAAATGTATTGTATCGTTATTTATATATTTCTTTTTATACTGCACATCTTCTATTTTTATATATGCGTTTAAATATTTGCTACCTAACTCATTTAATTTAACAACAGTTGGTTTAACTTCTTTAATTCCTTGCTTATAATTTACAGATTTATTGGCTCCTATATTTAAGTTCGATATTTGAACTGGAGATTCCGACGTTTCATCAAAACTCTCGTAAATAGAAATACCCGACTTATTTTCTCCAACATAAAAACCTTTTAACCTGATAACAATTGGTCTGCCGAAAGCAAAAAAATCGGGCTGATCAACCTGAAGCAACATTTTAATATTCCCCCCTTCAAAACCAGTTTCATCTTGCAAATACACTATTTTATAAATATTTCCTTCCGAATTATTTCCGGTAACAATACCTACTATTCTTTCATCTTTATCAACAACCTTATTTTTATAATTATCAATAAGTTCTTTTATGGTTATTGTTGCATTTTCTTCCGAAGAACGAACTATCGGTTTTTCAACCGAAAAATCAGTACACGAACCAAAAGCAACAAATAATAACAAAGCTGCTATCCGTAAAGTATTATTAAATATATATTTATTCATTATATTATTTTTGATGTACTTTATTCAAAAGCTAGTTGAGGTTTAAAGGCTAAATCTTATATCTAAGAAAAAATTTCGTCCCCACATATAATAAAATCGTGGAGGAAAATCATCTGGATTTTTAGTATCACTATCAAACCTCATCTGTTCATAACCTCCTGTTTGGAAATCTTTTTTATCTAAAACATTATTAATACTTAAATTAATACTAACGTAACTTTTAGCAATAACCCAAGCCTTACCAATAGTTGCGTTAACAATAGCAGCACCGTCAAGTTCAACTTGATCAACTATTTTGCCATACATTTCTCCTTCAAATTCTGTTCCGTAAACCGAATCTTCGGTACGTCGTACTGGGTTTGATATTACATACGACTCTTTAAATAAACTTGTATTTACGCTAAACCAAAATTGTTTTGGCGATCGGTAATTAATTCCAAAATATGCTGCTTTCTGAGGTGTTGCTTCTAACTTCAACCCTTTCATATACGATGTTTGTGTAGATTGTAATGTGCGTGGATATAAATCTAAAGTAACATCAACATCATACTCATTGTTATAAATATAATTACCATAAGCAATTGCTGTATTTATCGACCACGAAGGCGATAATTTAAACTCTCCAGCAAACTCCAAACCTGCCATTGTCATACCTATTCCATACATCGAATAATTTACAATTCCGGCTACCTCTCTTCCATCGGTAGTATAAAGTCCATCATGATAAAAACTCAAAATTCTGTTTTTATCATTAACCGCACTTTGGTATGCACTTAAAGTTGCCACCACATTTTCTGATTTATATTGATAGTTAATATCGAAACTCATTTTCTTAACCGTTTCGGGTTTAAAGTCTTGATTATCGAGCCTACCAACAATTTGATTTCTTGTACGTGGAGATACAAAAACCTCCCATGTATATGGTGCTCTAGTAAAGTATGCCGAGTTTGCATAAATATGATGTTGCTTAGTAATTTTATACCTAGCACCACCTTTTACACCATAAGTTAAATAGCTTAATTTATCAGAATCTCCGTAAGATAAATTACCCGGATTATTTCCGTTTTCGAACAAACCTTCTCTCCAAAACTTCTCTCCATTAACTCTTAATCCTCCATAAAGTTCAATTCTTGTATCCGAATATTTTATATGCCCCCAACCAGTAACATTACTAACAAACATATTATAGTTATAACTATAAATATCTCCTTCTTTTACTTTACGGTTTGGGTTTTGTAAATCAACCTGAGTTGCATCAGTTAACGGTTTATCTCTTTCAACAAAATTGTCGATATCTAACCAATACTCTGCTCCAAGCAAATCAACTATTTGTCGGTAATTATGACTTTTATACGATGTATAAGAAAGCCCTCCCGAAACCGATAAATTATCATTTATATTGGTGTTTAAATAAGTAGAAAAGTCGAATTGATTTTTATCAAGCCTTGCATCATCCTGAACAAAATGAGCTCTTCTCATTCCGGTAGAATCTGGAGCTTGATCAATATTTGCTCCATAAAACTTATTCCAATTTATTTGTCTATAACTTGTATTACTTTCATCGTGCCAAGCTTCTGCTTTTTGATCTCCTACAAAAAAGTGGTTCAAACTTAAATTCCAACTTGGCAAATAGCTATAATGATTAGGACGTGGATCTAATCCTCTCCACCAATTAATTGAAGTTCCTCTACCTCCACGACCCCACATATACGACATATTGGTAGTTAATTTTGTATTTTTATTTATATCGAAATAATGAGAAAACATTAACGAAGGCTGATGAATATGACTAACTCTGGCCGATCTTTTTTTTCCATTTTGCCAACCCCACCAAGTATTAAATTGATTTTCGTCGGTTAAATTATTTATCTCATCAACCGATCCGTTTGCCATACCTCTACGAGTTTGAGACCCTATTAACATTAAAGCAACCGAATGAGATGTATTAAACTCTTTTTCTATTCCGGCATAATAAGCAAACCCATTAAAAGTAGTTCCATTTATGTAACCCTCATCTCCCCATCGTTTACTCATAGACCCCGAAAAAGACCAACCATTACTGGTTTTTCCGGTAGAATAAGTAGCCATTACTCTGTTATTATAAGTTTGATTTGATAAGGAATACGACGCTTTTACACTTTTTTTCATGTTAGATGGTCGAAGCTCAATATTAGATGCCCCACCCAAACCACCAAAAGCATAATCGTGTGGCTGAATATTTGTTTCCACAACATTACTTCGGGTAACATCATTTAATCCACTCCAACGCTGAGTAGAAACCCAACCCGTTGCAGGATCGTTCATTTTTATTCCGTTCATATAAAAATCCAGCTCATCAAAAGTGTAACCTCTAATTCTGAATCTTGCATTACGCCATGCTATACCCGCAATTTGAGAAAGCAAATCTTGAGATGTATTTGTAAATGCCGATACATTACCTGGGTCGGTTTCTTCAATTAAATCCTCATTACTTAAATCATCGTTATTTTTTGGTTTATCTTTTTTATCAGACTTTCCATTTACAAGAGTAACATCTCCAATATTAACTTCGTTGCCGTTTAAAACATCAACTTTAATTTTTTTATTGATATAATTATCCTTGAAAAACTTTAATGTTTTTTTTCCATTAACCAATTCATCAACAATAAATTTACCTTCATCATCGCTTAAATACTTTACCGATTCTCCTTCTAAAAACACCTCTACCCCCTGTACAGGTTCTCCTTCCGAATTTATAAATATACCTTTAATCTTACCATCTTGAGCAAAAATGCTTATAAACGGAAAAATAATAAGTAGTAATAAAATGTATATTCTTTTCATGTGTATTATTAAAATGTTTAATCAAAATAAAGTTAACCAACATTCTATAAAGTGCCATCAAACATCTACCAACTACATTAATTTCAGTTAGTTGTGTTATTTTTAAAAAACTAACTATTATATTATAATTTTAAATCTGATACAAACACCCAACTAAAACATTGGTTAAACAAAATAGTCCAACAAAAACATTAATTATATCTCTATAATCAAATATTTTTGTTGAACTATTATAAAATTGTATATGTATTTAAACTAACAAATATTTATAGGTACTGTAGTACAAACCATTACTCACTAAAAAATTAACCATTAATAATTGGTAATTGTAGATTATAAATTTCAACTAAAAAACCACTATTACTTATTAACCTTATTGTAAACTTTATTTATAATCTGTACTCTTTTCTTTTTTTCAAAAACACTAAACATTGCAATAGTCATTATATAAAACCCTTTTGGCAAATTAACAAATGCATTTAAATATCCCTTTCCTTTTACCCTTTTCGGAATAGCTAAATATACAGCCAACACCGTTAATGTAGCAACAATAATCCAAGCAATAAATACATAATTAAATAATAAAACATTTGAATAAAACATAATTACATGACCAATTACAAATAAAAAAGCAACTCCTAACATAATAATACGAGGTGGTAAAAACTGCTGAACAATTTTATTAAAATAATCAGTATTTGTAATTGATGAAATTTTATCAGAATTACTTAAATATTTTATTGCAACATAAAGCTGTGCCGATAACCAATTTTTGCGTTGATTTATCATATCATTTACAGTATCAACTTTTTTACTAAATATTATTGCATTGTCGGCATATTCAACTTTTACATTAGCCAATGCAAGTTCAAGTTCTAAAGTTCTATCTTCTCCAAAAGTATCAACATTATTTATTAAGCCTTTCAGTAAATTATAATCAAAAGCCATACCCGAACCAATTAAACTACACGAAACTCCTAAAGCTCTATATCCTTTTCTGAAAATACTATTATTTATTTCCTCACTTATTGAATCTAAAATTGCTATATCAGTTTCTGTATTTTTAGCAACCCTATGTACCTGAACAACTTTAAAACCTTTATCAAACGAATTATTTAGTTTTTTCAATAATTCAAATTCCATTTCGTTATCATCATCAAATACTAAAGCCATTTTATAATCATCGTTTAAATTTTGCATTGCAACAGCAATAGATTTGTACTTTGTTTTTTCTCTGAAACAAACCTCAACAAGTTTAATCGGTAATTTTTTTAACTCAGTTAAAGTCTCAAATTTTAAAGAATCGGCAATTACAATAATATCATATAAATCTCGTGGATAATCTTGTATCAACGCCCTCTTTACTGTACTAATTATTACTTCATCATTTTTATACGAAGGAATAAAAACTCCAACTTTTCTTAATAAATTTATATCATCTGAAGTTCTTGTATGTCTTTTCATTTTATTTTTATCGAAAAAACTACCTGCTACTGAAAACACAAATATATAAACAGCCGACAATCCGAAATACAACAAAACAATAGTTTCGAAGATTAAAATATAATTCATTTTAATATTTTTTATACTGATTTAAATAAAGCAGAGCTAATTCATGAAAGTAGTAACACTCTACTCTATTTGTGTACCTAAATTTAAACTAACAAGAAATTATAGGTACTGGAAATTTGACAATTAACCATTGATAATTAACAATTATACACTACAACCAATGTTGCAAATCTCTATCAATTAACGATTGAAGCTTTAAAATTTCATTTTTATAAATATCATCAATCATCTTCTTTCTTAAATCGGAAGAAAGTTTTTGTCTATTTAAATTCTTCTTTCTTAAACTATTTAATATTTTATGTGCTTGTTTGCTTTGTTTTAAAGATTTTATAAGAAATGGAAACACATTATTAACAAAGGCTTTTAGCACCGAATCGGAACCTATTAATTTATTAACAAATCCATTTTTTATTCTACCCGACATATTATATTCAACAGATTGATCGGGCACAAAAGAACTTTCTGCACCAACAAACTCAAACATCTCCTTCATTACTTTATTTGGATCTTCTTTTAAATCGTCGTATAAAAAAACTTTAATCTGATTAGGATTAAAAGCCTTATAAAACTTCGATAAATTTGTATAATAAAACCCTTCTTTAACCAAATCGTTACGCAACCACCAAATAGAACCTCTATTTAATGCTTCCGAAAAATACTTTGTTGGCAATTTATTTTCTCGTGCCAAATGCATAAATCTCGAATATAACCTGTCAACCGGATGGCGTAGTATTACAATCATTTTTAAATCAGGAGCATACTTTTTAATTCTATCAACAACACCTTCTCCGTATAAATACATTGGCGATGCCTCTCCCCTTATATCTTCCTTAGCATCTTTAAACAACTCTAAATATTCGTCAATGCTTGTAACCGATTGCGGGTAATTATGCATATTATATATGTCGTCGGAATCTGAAACCACCTTTTCTACTCCTTCTAATGCAAAGAAATTTGTTTCCTTAACTTCGGGCATAAAAACATCGGGGTGCTGACCTAAATACTCGAAAAGTGCTGTTGTACCTGATTTTCCGGCACCTATAATTGCAAAGGTTGGTAACTTTAATGCTGTAGCTGAATGCATGATTTGTAATTATTTTTAATTAATATTCAACTGTAATTAACTTAAATTTAAACATTAAATATGACAACATACTGAAAAACAAACATATACTATACGCTAATAACCCTGTTATTTAGCATAATTTTTAGTACTTTTGCACCAAATTCCAAAATCACTAATTGTGTAATGACGAATTAAGCTGAAACACTATATGAAATAGTAATTTTGGCACATTACATTTTAAAAACATAAAATTAAAGAATAGCTAATGTTAACAGTTTCAAACATATCTGTCCAGTTCGGTAAAAGAGTATTATTCGACCACGTAAACATCAACTTTATACAAGGTAATTGCTACGGTGTAATTGGTGCAAACGGTGCAGGTAAATCAACATTCCTAAAAATTTTATCAGGAGAAGTAGAGGCTAACTCTGGACATGTTTCTTTAGAGTCAGGAAAGCGTATGTCGGTACTTTCTCAAGATCATCATGCCTTTGACGAAACTCCAGTATTGGAAACAGTATTGTTAGGAAACAAAGAAATGTCGAAGCTTAAAGCCGAAATGGATGCCATATATGATAAAGAAGATTTTTCGGAGGCTGACGGTATTAAAGCCGGAGATTTAGGTGTTGAGTTTGAAGAAATGGGTGGATGGAATGCCGAAAGTGATGCAGGATCGCTACTTGGATCTTTAGGTATTAAACCAGCCGACCATTACACTTTAATGAAAGATATTGATGGTAAAGCTAAAGTACGTGTGCTTTTGGCACAAGCTTTATTCGGAAATCCTGATGTATTAATATTAGATGAGCCAACAAACAACCTTGATATTGATACAGTATCGTGGTTAGAAAATTTCTTGGCCGATTATGAAAATACTGTAATTGTAGTATCTCACGACCGTCACTTCCTTGACGCAGTAACTACTCATATTGTAGATATTGATTTTGCTAAACTTAACTCATTCTCGGGTAACTATACTTTCTGGTACGAGTCGAGTCAATTAGCACTACGTCAGCAATCTCAACAAAATAAAAAGGCTGAAGATAAAAAGAAAGAACTTCAATCATTTATTGAGCGTTTTTCTGCCAATGCATCAAAATCGAAACAAGCTACTTCAAGAAAAAAGCTTCTTGAAAAACTTAACGTTGATGATATTAAACCTTCAAGTCGTAGATATCCAGCAATTATTTTTGATAAAGAAAGAGATGCAGGAGATCAAATTTTAAATATTGATGGACTTACTAAAACATTAGAAGGAGATGTTTTATTTAAAGATATCGACATGAATTTAGCTCGTACTGATAAAGTTGCTATTTTATCTAAAAACCCATTAGCTGTAACTGCTTTCTACCAAATTATTAACGGAGAAGCTGAAGCTGATAGCGGTGAATTTGCTTGGGGTGTAACTACTACAAATACTTATTTACCTAACGACAACAGTGATTATTTTCAAGATAACGACGATTCTATTGTTGATTGGTTACGTCAATATGCTAAAACTGAAGAAGAAAAAGAAGCAGTACACTTACGTGGTTTCTTAGGAAAAATGCTATTTTCGGGAGAAGAAGCTTTAAAAGAAGTGAAAGTACTTTCAGGAGGAGAAAAAGTACGTTGTATGCTATCGAGAATGATGATGCTTAGAGGTAACGTGCTTTGTTTAGACGAGCCTACCAACCACTTAGACTTAGAATCAATTACAGCATTTAACAATTCTTTAACAAAGTTTAATGGTACTATACTTTTTACAACTCACGATCATGAGTTTACTCAAACTGTAGCCAACCGTATTATTGAACTTACACCAAACGGAGTTATTGATCGTTATATGACTTACGACGAATATTTAAAAGATAAAAATGTAAAAGAATTAAGAAAGAAAATGTACAACTAGTATTTGTTGTGTTAGTTATTGTATTAGTTGTTATGTTAGTTGTTGGTTTTATCACCACAATTAAAAACAACTTTACTAAACAGTAATTACTACATTTTTCTGAGGCAATACATTTTACAATTCAAAATATATAAATCGGCATATCATATAAATTTGATATGCCGATTTTTTATGCTCAAAATTTACATTACCTAATAAATATCATAATTAATACAAACACCAAACACCTTTTATATACAATTTTTAACATATATTAATGTTTAAATTAAACTATGCCAGTTAATGCAACTTTAATAAAGCATAAAACAACCCAAATTTAAACTTTACCTATCATGAATAATAATAATAATAATAATAACATACAAGAAGGTGTAATGTGTTATAAACTTAGCACTACCCTAAATCATTCGGTTGAACTTAGCCAAAAACACAATATTTTAATACTCGAAAAAAACAATAATAAAGATTATTATTCTATAAATAGTTTTCCTCCAAATAAACATCAAAACGATTGGAGGTTATTTATTCCGGTTGATAAATCAGTTCATTTTTTCGACAATTTAATTCTAAAAACTTCATATCAAATAAAACACAAATACAACTCTGAGGTTGAGGTTATGCCTAGCCATATTGAATACGAAGGACAAGAGTTAAGTTGTATTAGAGTAAATACTCAAAATGCAGAACTTTTAACCGATATAATAGAAATTTTCAGAAACAACGAAGTTACTTTCATGAAAAACAAAAAGGTTAAAGATTTTTCTACCCTATTATCTTACGAAAAATTTACCGAACTATCTGAAATAGAAAAAGGAGTTTACGAAGATAATACAGTGTCGGGATATTATTTTTTCGAAATAAAAAACCAAATAGATTGTACTACATTAATTAGTGGAATTGAAAAAATAAAATACAGTTGCAACTTTCATTCATTTGACGTGTTGCTTGCATTTATGTTTAACCACAACGGAAAAAACTTAATAGGAATTCATTCCGAAAATTGTGATAGAAATCGTTTTGGAGATATGAAAAAGCAAATAGAAAAAACTTTTCAGGAACAAATAGAACTAGTGTAACAAAAATAACTTAACGTACTTTAAAAGTATATACACTTATTACAGCAAAATAATTTTACTATATATTATTTGTAGTGAATTGTATAATATTTTATTGTTTTACTACAAATTATTAAACATAAAAAAACACCTTTTTAAAATATTAAAAAGGTGTTTTTTTTATTTGAATATAAGTTTTATAAATGTGTGTTTTACAAACTTAAAGCAGTAATTACATTAACTACTTTAGGTTTTTCAAACTATCCATTATAGTTTTAACCTTAGCTTCAGCATCAGCTCTTTTTTTCTTTTCAATTGCTACAACAGCTTCTGGAGCGTTGTTTACAAAACGTTCGTTCGAAAGTTTTTTATCAACCGATGTTATAAAACCTTTTTGATATTTAAGTTCCTTTTCAAGTTTTGCAATTTCTGCTTCCACATCAATAGCATCGCCCATCGGTACAAAATATTCGTTCGATTTTACACGGAAAGCCAAAGCACCTTCTACCTTTTCAGAAACATATTCTAAACTAGTAAGATTAGCAATCTTTGTAATTACCGAATCAAAATCTTTGTTCACATTCATAGTATCCATTACCGAAAGTTCAAGAGTATCCTTGTTAGGAATGTTCTTTTCTTTACGGATAGTACGAATTCCTGAAATAACTCCACCAGCTTGTTCAAAATCGGCAATTAACTGCTGATTTGTACCAGTTATAACCGGCCACTCCGAAATCATTAACGCTTCTTCTTTTGTACGATCACTTATTGTTTGCCAAATTTCTTCGGTTAAGAATGGCATAAACGGATGAAGTATTTTAATAATTCTTTCGAAATTTTCGATAGTTTTATCGTAAGTAGCTTTATCAATTGGTTGCTGATAAGCAGGCTTAACCATTTCTAAATACCAAGCCGAAAAATCATCGTAAATAAACTTATAAGTGTTCATTAACGCTTCAGAAAGACGATATTTTGAGAATGAATTTTCTAAATCGGCCAATAAATTTTCCGACTTAGCATCAAACCAATCAATAGCCTGTTTTGCGTATGCAGGTTGCTCAATAGTTTCAGAAACTTCCCATCCTTTTACCAAACGGAATGCATTCCAAATTTTATTTGAGAAATTACGTCCTTGAATTAACAAGTCAGTATCAAAAGGTAAATCATTTCCAGCAGGTGCGGTAAGTAACAACCCGGCACGTACCGAATCGGCTCCCCACTCTTCCATTAAAGTAACCGGATCGGGAGAATTACCCAACGATTTACTCATTTTACGTCCTTGCTTATCTCTTACAATTCCTGTTAGGTAAACATTTTCGAAAGGCTTTTCATCTCTCCACTCATAACCCGCAATAATCATACGTGCTACCCAGAAAAACAAAATATCCGGACCTGTTACCAAATCTCGTGTTGGATAATAATATTTTATCTCCTCGTTTTCAGGATTATTAATTCCATCGAAAACCGACAATGGCCATAACCAAGAAGAAAACCAAGTATCTAAAGCATCCTCATCTTGCTTTAAATCGGCAATAGTTAAATCCTTGTTTCCAGTTTTTTCAATAGCCAAAGGCAAAGCATCTTCAATATTTTCTGCAACTACAAAATCCATTACACCATCGGCATAAAAGAAAGCAGGAATACGATGACCCCACCAAAGCTGACGAGAAATATTCCAATCTCTAACATTCTCCATCCAATGACGGTAAGTGTTTTTGAATTTCTCTGGCACAAGTTTTACATCATCATTCATTACAGCATCTAAAGCAGGCTTAGCCAACTCTTCCATTTTAAGAAACCACTGTATTGAAACTTTAGGCTCAATTATTGCACCTGTACGCTCTGATGTACCAACTTTATTATTATAATCTTCAACCTTTACAAGGTTTCCTTTTTCTTCAAGTTCCTTTACAATTTCTTTACGAACAACAAATCTGTCTTTTCCTTCGTAATGTAAACCTTGTGCATTTAAAGTAGCATCATCGTTAAAAATATCAATAACCTCTAAGTTATGACGCTCTCCAATTTCTTTATCATTAGGATCGTGTGCCGGAGTAATTTTTAAACAACCGGTACCAAACTCCATATCAACATATTCGTCTTCAACCAACGGAATACTTCTATTTACAATAGGAACAATTACACGCTTACCTTTAAGGTGTGCAAAACGCTCATCGTTTGGATTAAAACAAACTGCCGAATCTCCTAAAATAGTTTCCGGACGAGTTGTTGCAATAGTTACAAATTCCTCAGTTCCTTCAATTTTATATTTCAGGTAGAATAACTTTCCTTGTTTTTCAATATAAATAACCTCTTCGTCCGATACGGTAGTTTTAGCTTCCGGATCCCAGTTAACCATACGGTAACCTCTATAAATAAGTCCTTTTTTATATAAATCAACAAAAACATTTGTTACCGATTCCGACATGTCGTCGTCTAAAGTAAACTTAGTTCTATCCCAGTCGCACGAAGCACCTAGCTTTTTAAGTTGCTCCAATATAATACCACCATGCTCTTCAGTCCAATTCCAAGCGTGTTTTAAAAACTCCTCACGTCCAATATCGAACTTAGAAATTCCCTGCTCTTTTAATCTATTTACAACCTTAGCCTCGGTAGCAATAGAAGCATGATCGGTACCAGGAACCCAACAAGCGTTGTATCCTTTCATACGAGCTCTACGAATTAATACATCCTGAATAGTATTATTTAGCATGTGCCCCATGTGTAAAACTCCAGTTACGTTTGGCGGAGGAATTACAATTGTGTAAGCTTCTCTATCGTCAGGAGTAGAAGTAAAATATCCATTATCCATCCAATATTTGTACCACTTGTCTTCCGTTTTACTCGGATCGTATTTAGTTGGGATTTCCATATTTTTTATCTGCTTTTGGCTATTGATAATTAGTGTTATACTAAAAACCCTTACCCGTAAATTATTTCATTTATATTATTTCGAAAATAAGCCGAAGCCTATCATCAAAACTCCTTTTACAAAAGGTGTGCAAATGTACAATTATCAACATACATAATAAAACCTTAAACACATAAATTAAAACTCTGAAATATACTGATGTAGTATTTTTTTTAAATTGCCATGATTTTTTTGTATCTATATTGAATATAAATCATGATAATCCTAAATTATATTTTGTTCAGTTAAACAAAAACGGCTTAATTACAAATCTTGTTCCTTTTACAAAAACATTTTCATAGTTACAATAAACCTCAACAACTTATAATAAAAAAACCTCAACTGAATAAATCAATTGAGGTTTGTGTATAGTATTAAGGATATATATTTATTTTATAAACTTTAGATTTACAATCTTATTATCACTTGTTACTTTTAATATATAAATTCCTTTATCTAAAATAGAAACATCTATATTTTGGATTTTATTTTTAGTAGAACCACTTATAACTATTTTTCCATTTGAAGTAAATATTGAGTAATTAAATCCGTTTTCTTCTTTTGTAGAAATTGATAATATATTATCCGAAGATATTGGATTAGGGTAAATACTTACTTGATTTAACTCTAATGTGGAGTTAGATAATAGG
>JAGLDK010000049.1 GCA_023145615.1 Ichthyobacteriaceae bacterium
TTATAGTGATAAATGTTAGTATCTAGCTTAGATACAACAATACTTTGCATCAGTGTTTCTTCATAATTATGTTTCAATTTTTATAAGTGTTTTGTAAATTTTCCGGAAGCAAAGATGTTATTTCAATTAACTGTGTATTAGCTATTTTAAATAAGAAAGATGTATTAAAAAAGCTTACACTTACTAAACAAAAAACAAATATAAACAACAAAAGGCGCAACTTACGTTACGCCTTTTTACACTTAAAATAATTTATTTTATTCCGTTACTAAAAACTAATTCTTAACAACCTTTACAACTTCACGTCCATTACTTCCGTTAACAATAACAACATATACTCCATTATTCCAAGCACTAGTATTAATATTAACTTTTTCGGTAGGATTTAAGTTTTCGTAAACAACTGCTCCGTTAATCGACATAACATAAACCGAAGTTGTTTGCTCTGCAAACTCAACAGTAAGATTATTAACAGTTGGATTTGGATACGCTTTAACTTCTACCGAAACCTCATCAACATCAGCAATATTTGATTTAGCCATTGCAGAGTATTCAACATTAACAATATAATCTTGTACTTCTCCGAAAGCAAAATCAACACCAGGTGTTAAAGTGTAGTTTGATGAGCTACCATTCATTGCAATTCTCATTCTGTAATTTCCTGGTAAAGTTTCTGCAGGAATTGTTAAACTTCCTGTAACCCATCCTGAAGCTACTGTTGGTATTGCATAAACTTCTTCTCCTGCATCTGCAAAGTCTCCATCTTGATTTAAATCAATCCAAACTTTCCAGTTTTCTTTATAAGCCGTTCCTGCATATCCAGGATTAAGATTTAATGAACTAGTTACTCCAGGCACCATATGAAAAACAACATCAGAATAATCCGCATATCCATTATCGTTTGCCGAACTATGACTTTCAGTTCCTACTTTAACATAAGATATCCACTCGTAATTAGTACTTGTTCCTTCTTGCTCATCAACAGCAATAGGAGAGTACGATGCAGTTTCAACAAAATCAATAATATTTACAGTATAATCTTCAACCTCTCCTAAATCAATAACTCCTGTTGGGTTTATTGTATTATCTGCTAACGAAGCATTCATTGCAACACGTAAAGTATAAGTTCCTTCGGCAACATCGGCAGGAAGAATAACATCTCCAGCAAACCAACCTGTTACAGCTGTTGATGTAGCGTAAACTTCTTCATTTGTTCCGTTAAAATTACCGTCGTTATTATAATCAATCCAAACCTTAAAATTACGTGGAGTTGCTACTCCGTATTTAAGTCCGATATTAAGTTTGTATGCAGTTTCTTTCGATAATTCAAAAGTATTTGCTGTAAAATCTCCGTATCCGTTATTATTACCGTTTCCGTTAGATTCGTCGTTTAACAAAGCAATATTTGCAGTATTATCAGCTTCGTAAACCTTAAAGCTCGATATATAATGATTAGCATCAGATGTAGCAGTTAATCCTTCAGGAATAACATTTAAAGTATAATCTTCAACCTCACCAGCACTTATAGTTCCACAAGCAATAGGCTCCGAACTTGTTACAACACGTAAAGTATAAGTTCCAATTTCGGCATCAGCATTAACTACAAAGTTATAAAACCCATAAGCATCGCCTTGCTTACTAACAAGCTCCTCGTTTGCTCCGTCAAAAAATCCATCTTTATCATAATCAACATAAACTTTCCAATAAGAATTATTTACATTGTTATCAATTCCATACTTACCTCTTAACATTGTACGGTATTCGTTACCCGCTACAACATCAATTGTTTTATCAGTATTATCGGCATAACCACCATCGGCAACCGAACTATTTAACAACAACTCATTATTATCAACATCGTTAAATAATACATAACGTACAAAATAAGTATCGGTACTTGTTGCAGTTAAAATACAATCGGTAATAACTTCGTTAATTGTTACATAAACCATTTCCTCGTTCGATACTAATCCTTGTGCATCGGCAACTGTATAAGTAAATGTGTCGTTTCCAAAGTAATTTGCATTTGGAGTATAAGTAACCTTTCCGTTTTCTGCAACCGCTACCCCATTTACAGGAGCGTTAACAATTACAATTGAATTAACATCTAAATCGTTATCTGCATCAGTATCGTTAACCGTAACATCAATAGCTATAGCAGTATCCTGATTTGTTGTAGCCCATTTTTTATTAGCAATAGGTGCACTAAATACAGGTGTTCCGAAATTTAACTGATTGAAATACTTAGCCAATACAGTACTCATATTTGCTATTGAAGAAGTTTCAAGAGGAAAAGACAAGTGCATTACAGTACCTTGCTTTGTTCCGTTTCCGAAAATTCCTTTATAATATACACCAGCACCTTTTCCGTTAGCATATTTCATTACAACTGTTGATCCGTTTGCTGAAATTTCATCGGCATAACCTGCAGTATAAGTATCGGTAAGTGCAATAGAAACTCCATCCATTATTGTTGAACTAACTCCACTAGCCGAAGTTTGTTTGCTACCATCGGCAACAAAAGTAGCTTTTAAGTAATCGGCATAAAATGCTTTATCATTAACATCTCCTTTAACATCTAAATCCCAACCAATTTCCGAACCAGATACAAATAAGTTTCCTCCTGAAATTAAATAGTCATCAACTAACGAACGTTCGTTCCAAGCAAATGTAGAGTTTGTAGCAGATTCATCTCCAAGTACCCAAACAACAGCGTCGAAATCTTCTAGCTTAACCGATCCATCAATAACAAATTCGTTTAATGTTGATGATATGTTTGCATTTTTAGCAGATGCTATTGCGTAAATATATTTCTGAATAAAGTTTGATGAACTTGTGTAAGCTCCATTTTTTCTATCGAAACCTTCAACAACAAGAATATTACTATTTAAAGTTCCGTTATATTTCGATAATACTTCCGATTCTTTTCCAACAATTACTTCTCCTTCGGCACTTGTAACAGCAACAACTTTATAATGTTTTGGAGTAATTGCAGTTGCATTAATAAAGTTCGATTTTGATACAATGTTTACTGATGTAGCATTTGCTTTTAAAGTTGATTCATCAACAGCAATTTTCCATTCAGATTTAGTATCATCAGTAGCATATAAAACTCTGTATCCAATTAAATCTTGGGCACTATAAGTAGCATTCCAAGTTAACGAAACACCATCAACACCATTTGCTTCGGCTAAAGTTAAATACGGAGCCGATGCAGGCTGACCAATAACATTTAATAAAACATCGTTTTTAAGGTGCTTACCTCTAAGTACATTTACAGTTTGAGTTTTTGTAGCAACACCAGCTTTCTGAAAAGTTAATGTGTGAGATCCTGGAGATACAAAATTGAAATAATAATATCCATTATATCCACCATTTTTAGTAACATGGTTTCCTCCTGATACATACTCACCTTCGTTATAATTTGCGTCTAATTCGTTTTCATCAACAATAATACTACGCTCTTTGGCAGTTCCTTTATCAAGTATAACTTTTACTTCGTTCATACCTAAACCAAACTCAAGTCCTCTACCATCTTTAGGATTTCCGAAATTATATTCGGTAGCTTCTTCAGAGTAAGCAATTCCTCCAATTTCTCCCCAAGTAATTAAACTTTCTTTTCCTTCTTGAGCAACAAAAGATTTTACCCAAGCCATTGCGTTTGCCTGAAGATAAAGTGTACTACGTAATCTACGTGCTTCGGCCATTTGAGTATGAAAACCACCCTCTGTTAACGAAGCATAAGCATTTACGTTGTTTGTAACACTATAAGAGTGTACTTGTGCTTTAGTATCGTGTGTATAATTCATACCAGCATGATAAGCTGCCATTTTACTAGCTACTGCTGTTTGTGTTGAACTATAACTGTTTGGTACAAAAATACGTACATAATCAACAACATCGGGAGATGAAGCTCCGGGTACACTACCTGCTGCATTTGTGTGTATTGATTGAAAATATTTTGCTCCGAATGCATTTGATATTGCTTCTCGGTTAGATAAAGTAGGATCAGAACTTCCAATAGGACCTCCATTACCATAACTTCCATTAACTATATCATTGTCGTTTTTTTCTCTTGTAAGCTTTACTTGTGCTCCTAATTCTTGCAACACCTCACGCATATAAAGTGCAGTATAAAAATTACCGTTCGATTCCCAGTAACTTAAATCATATTCGTCGGCAGAGTTATATTTGTTAATATACTTATCCATCCAAAAAATATAACGGTCGTTAGCCCCGTTATGTCCACCATGTCCGGGATCTAAACAAATTTTAACTCCATTAAATAAATTTGGCAAACTAGTAGGTAAATTGCTTTCAATTCTACTACTAATATCTTGTGCTTGTGTTTGTGTTTGTGCAAATGCTCCAGTACTAACAAGGAAGGCAGCTGCTATAGTTTGAAATATTTTTTTCATATTACTAGGCTTTAAATAAAAGTTGGATAAGCTATTAACTGAAATTTAACAATTAGAATTAACTAACAACTTCAGAAAAAAAATCAATAAAAATCTAAGTGGTTATTTATTTATAATTTGATAAACCTCGTTCTTTTCAGTACTGAAAAGAATTTTAGTAGCTCCATCGTTTGCCGAAGGATATTGAGCTATTCCATTAAACTGTTTAGTAACATTCTTACTTTTCTTAGTTTTTAAGTTATAAGTACAAACATCACTTTTAGTAATAACATGTCCATCATCTTCAGTTTTCATGTAAACAATTACATTATTACCTGCCCATTTAGGCGCATCCATAACTCCAATATTTACAACCTCTTTTGTAGCAATATTGTAAACATCGGTACCAGCAACTCCGTTATAAAGAACAAATTTACCGTTTGGAGAAAGAGATATTAAAACATAAATACCATCGTTTCCACGTGGAGCAACTTGCTTAACATTTCCATTACCGTAAACCAATGTAATACTTTGAATATCATCAGATGGAATTGCATCAACTACACTATTAGCCGATTTTTTTCCAAGTTTCTTACTCATAACCGAAGCCTTTACAGTTATTCCAGCTTTTACTTTATTTTTTTTACCTGTTTTAATATTTACCGATTTAGTTTCTTTATTTTTATTAAAGAATACCTCATCTCCATCAATAAAAGTTTTGTATCCTACTCCACGCCCTTCAGCTAAAACTGTTTGTTTATTCAATTCTAAATCAAATTTTTCGATACTAGAAAATTGATTTTTAGATACAATAACAGTTTTACCATCATCAGAATACTTAGCATGCTGTCCAACAGCTTTAAGTTTCTGAATTGATTGTGCTTGTACTAATCCTAACGGTAGTAATAAAACAATTGCAATAATGATTTTAGTAATTTTACTCATAGTTATTAATTTAAATAATTTGGTTAAAACAAATACAGTTACAACTGTACATAATACAACACATAGCTTACATTATTAAAAGGTATTGATGTAAATTAAAAACACACAACAACCTAAACAACCAACTATTAACAAAACTGTAAAACATAATTTATGTATAAAACTCAAGTTTCATCAACATTAACGTACTAGCTACACTTCAATAATAAACATATAATTTCACAGATGTATTTTAATTTAGATATATGACATTACATGCGCTTTATTTGATACTATTTACACGATAAACAACAAGTAACACAACACACATATACTACGTACACAATACACTTAACACACAATATATTGTAAAAGCATAAAAGCATGTATCAAACTTAATTAAGAATAAATAACAAGACCAAACCCCCTATAAACCCTACCACTTACAAATAAATAGAGATTAGACATTAAAATTAACAATCCGAAAACAAGTCCTGATTTTACACTAAAATATACCGTTAAAACACCAATTATCTGATTTCAACTAAAACATCTAAAACCAAAACATAAATACATACATTTTATTACATTTACCCAAATCAACCAAAAACCACATTATAATATGAAAATGCATTATGCACCAAGCACCACCACTACTCTTAATAATTCTGAATACTTATACTTTAGTGGAACAAGCTACTATAGCTTACACAGTAACAAGCAAGTAATTAATTCGTCAATAAAAGCACTTGAAGAATACGGAATAGGAAGTGCTGTTTCCAGATTAACCTATGGTTGTACTCCTTTACTTTCGGAACTTGAAAATAAAATTTCAAACTTTTTTAATACCGACGATTCTGTATTCCTTCCATCGGGATACATGACAAGTTTAGCATCATTTAAAGCCTTAATTATTTTAAAAAACATTGAGGTCATTTACATTGATGAAGGTGCTCATTATAGTGTGTACGACGGTGCAAGAGCCACAGGCTTACCAATGATAAAATTCAAACATCAAGATGCTGACGATTTAGAAAGCAAACTAAAAACCACTGTACTAAAATCGGTAATTGCTACCGATGGTGTTTTTCCACTTTTCGGAGATATAGCTCCTCTTAATAAATACGAAGAGTTATTAGACAAATACAATGCACTACTTTGGGTTGATGATGCACACGGTGTTGGTGTGCTTGGAAAAAACGGACGTGGTGCTATTGAGCATCATAATATAAATAACGAAAGAGTATTTTTTGGAGCTACTTTATCAAAAGCTTTCGGAAGTTATGGTGGTTTTATTGCAGGTACTGAAGAGTTTATTGCTGAAATAAAAAACGGTGAAGTTGTAAAAGGTGCTAACTCAATGCCAACTGCTGTTATGGGTGCATCAATAAAAGGACTGGATATTTTAAAAGAAAATCCAGAAATGAGAAACAACCTTTGGGATAACGCTCAATATTTAAAACAGAAATTAAGCGAAATTGGTATTCTTACCAACAACACAGTTTTTCCGATTGTGGCATGGCAAATGGAACAAGAAGATGCCATGATTCATGTTAAAGATGCTTTAATGAAAAGAGGCATTGCAATACAACAACTTAAATATTCGGGTAGCAAAGGTGGTGCTTTACGTATTGTAACTTTTAGTAATCATACAAAAGAACAGATTGATACTTTAGCCAAAGAACTTAAAGAAGCATTAGCCGGTGTGTAGTTTTATTATTTTATAGTATTTTAGTATTGAATGAAAATAGTTTTATTTTATGCTTGTTATAAAGTGTGTACAGGTAATACCACAAAGGTTTTATCGCACAAATGTAGTAACACAACTTCATTCAATACAATAATATATAATCATGATAAAATACAACCCAAGAATACACCACAGAAGATCTATTAGACTAAAAGGCTACGATTACTCTAAACCTGGGTTGTATTTCATAACTTTTGGCATACAAAACAGACTTCATTTATTCGGTGAAATAATACACGAAGAAATGATTTTAAATGATGCAGGAAAATCAATAAGCAAATGGTATTACGAACTAGAAAATAAATTTACAAGCATAAAATGTCACGAAATGATTGTAATGCCAAATCACTTTCATTGTATTATTGAAATCACTAATTTCGAAAACATTATAACGTCTTCAACAATCAATATAAATTTTGATTTGAATTACGATTATGAAAACAAAATATTGTCAGAACACAATAAATCGCCATTAGGTAAAATTGTACAGTGGTTTAAAACCATGACCACAAACGAATATATTCGTGGTGTGAAAACCAAAAACTGGCAGCGATTTGAAAAAAGATTATGGCAACGTAATTATTGGGAGCATATTATTAGAAACGAAAGATCATATTTAAACATATCAAATTACATAAAAAACAACCCCGCTAAATGGCAACAAGACAAATTAAATAATAAATAAAGTACGGGCAGACCTACGTGTCTGCCCTGATATTCCCTGATACACCCACAGCATAGAAAACAGAATAAGAGAGAAAGAAAAACGGGAAAAAGGAAACAGAGAAAGGGAAAACACGTAGGTTTACCTCAACAAATAGGGTACCGACAGATTTACCTAACAACAGATAAAGTACGGGCAGACCTACGTGTCTGCCCTGATATACACTGATATACCCACAGCATAGAAAACAGGGAAAGAGAAAAAGAGAAACAGGGAAATAGAAACAGGGAAGGGTAAACACGTAGGTTTACCCCAACAAATAGGCTACCGGCACAACACACATACAGCAAAAAAAACAACCAATATGAAAATAACAGAAATAGAAATTTACAAATTGAATATTGCATTACGAGAGCCGTTTGTTATATCAATTGGAAAATACGAAAGTGCTACTAACATTCTTATAAAAATTAAAACTGATGAGAACCACGTTGGTTTCGGAGAATGTAGTCCTTTAGTAAACTTAGTTGGAGAAACTCAGGAAACAGAATATGAAGTTGCTAAAAAATTATCAGCGGTTATAAAGGGTAAAAATCCTTTGGCTATTGAAGATAGACTTGCTGATTTGGAAAAGGCTATTCCGGGAAACACTACTATAAAAAGTGCTTTCGATATGGCTCTTTACGACATTGCATCGAAAGAAGCTGGCATGCCACTTTACAAGTTCTTAGGAGGTAGTAACAGTCGTGAAATTCTTACTGATATGACTGTTAGTATTGATACTCCAAACAAGATGTCGGCAGATGCTTTAAAGTTTAAGGAAGAAGGTTTTCCTTCAATTAAATTAAAGCTTGGTGGCGGATATCCTGAGGATGTTGAACGTGTAAAAGCGGTACGTTCGGTAATTGGATACGATCTTCCTTTAAGAATTGATGCTAATCAAGGTTGGGACACTATTACAGCTATTAAAGTACTTAAGGCTCTTGAAAAATACGACATCGATCATTGTGAGGAGCCTGTGCCAAAATGGAATAACAAGGCTTTAAAAACAGTAAAAGACAATAGCCCTATTGCTATTATGGCAGACGAATCGGTTTTCGATCATAAAGATGCTTTTAGAGTTGTGGCAATGGAGGCTTGCGATTATATAAACATTAAACTATCTAAATCGGGAGGTATTAATTGTGCTTTAAAAATTATTGCAATTTCGGAAGGTGCCGGACTTAAAACTCAGGTTGGTTGTATGTTAGAATCAAGATTGGGTCTTACTGCTCTTACTCATTTAGTTGCTGCACGTAACAATATTGTTCATTTCGATATCGACTCTTCGTTAATGCACTCCGAAGATCCAGTTGTAGGAGGTATTAAATACGTTGGAAATGGAGAATGGAAACTTCCTGAAACTCCAGGTTTAGGTGCCGAAATTCCACAAGATTTTTTAGACAAAATGGAAATGACTGTTATTTAATTTTTGATAAAATTTCATAAAAAAAACCGTTTAGTTAAAAACTAAACGGTTTTTTTTATGAATATATGTTAAATTCGACTTAACTACTGAAACATATCTTTTACTTTATTAAAAAACGACTTATGAGATTTACCAGGATTTGGTAGTATCTCGTCATCATCTTCTATTTTACTGAACATTTCCTTCTGATCTTTTGTTAAATTCTGAGGAGTCCAAACATTTACATGAATTAAAATATCACCAGTTCCATAACCTTCTAAACTTGGCAATCCTTTACCTCGCAATCTGCGTATAGTACCCGATTGAATTCCAGCTTCAAGATTAATTCTAACCTTACTTCCTATTATTTCAACCTCTTTTGCACACCCTAAAGCAGCTTCAGAAAAAGAAATATAAAGATCGTGATGAAGATTAATACCTTCTCTTTTAAGAGTGTCGTGTTCTAATTCTTCAATAATTACAAGTAAATCTCCAGGTATTCCATCTCCAGGAGCATCATTACCTTTTCCACTAACCTTTAATTGAATACCATCAGTTACACCAGCAGGAATATTTATAGATACAGTATCCTGATCTTTAACCATTCCGTTAGCATCGGCATTTGCAGGTTTTTTATCAACCATTTTACCAGCACCCTGACAACTAGGACAAGTTGCTGCAGTTTGCATCTGACCTAAAATTGTGTTCTGTACTCTAGTAACCTGACCTGTACCTCTACAAGTTTTACAAGTAGTATAAGTAACTCCTTTGGCTTGTTTAAGTCTATTAACTTTAATTTTCTTTTCAGCACCTTCAACCATTTCATCAAGAGTTAACTTAACTCTAATTCTTAGGTTCGATCCTTTAACAACTCTTCGTCCACGACCTCTACCGCCGCCTCCGAATCCGCCGCCACCACCAAAGTGACCACCGAAAACATCACCAAACTGAGAGAATATGTCTTCCATATTCATTCCGCCACCGCCGAAACCGCCGCCACCGAAACCACCAGCTCCGCCACCCATTCCTGAATGACCGTATTGATCGTAACGAGCTTTTTTATTAGAGTCACTAAGTATCTCGTAAGCCTCAGCTGCAACTTTAAATTTTTCTTCAGCATCTTTATCATCCGGATTTTTATCTGGATGATACTTAATAGCCATTTTTCTATATGCCTTTTTTATCTCACTATCCGATGCTCCTTTCGAAATACCTAATACGTCGTAATAATCTTCTTTCATCTTTCTTTGCTTTTACCTTTGATATAAAAACACCATCAGGTTGTTATGCATAAAACACCTAAGTATTTTATTTATATTATTAAAACTTAACTGATATGCTAAAGGCTAAAGGCCAATGGCTACGGCTAAATATTACTTCATTCCAATTACTACTTTCGGGTGACGAATAACCTTATCACCCAACCGATAACCTTTCTCTACAACATCAACAATTTTACCTTTTAAATCGTCGGTTGGTGCAGGAATTTGAGTTATAGCATCATGTATATCCGAGTTAAAATCATCTCCAGCATTAACTTCAACAATCTCTAAATTTTTCTGACGTAAAACATCAGTAAGCTTGTTTTTAATTAATTCAACACCTTTTACAAGTTCTTTATCCTCCGACTTAGAAATTTCATTCATTCCTCTGTCAAAATCGTCAAGTACTGGCAATAAAGCTGTCATTAATTCACTATTGGCAGATTTAAAAAGATCTAAACGCTCTTTCGATGTTCTACGTTTGTAGTTTTCAAACTCTGCATATAATCTTAAAAACTTATCTTTTTCCTTAACTAATTCAGCAGTAAGTTTTTCTTCTACCGAAATCTCTTCTTCAACAACCTCTTCAACTTTTGCCTCTTCGGTAGTTTCCTTTGCATCTTCAGTAACTTCAGTAGCCTCTACAGTTTCAGCATCAACAACCTTCTCAGCATTAACCTCTTTCTGCTCCTCATTATTTTGAGTAGCATTTTGATTTGCTTCTTGATTTTGGCTGTCTGTAGTATTTTCTACTTCTTTATTTTTTTGGTTTTTTGTACTCATCTCGGTTTTTTTGATTTTATGCGAAAATAATTAATGTGGAGCTAAAACACAACATCACCAATTATTATCTGATGAAGTGATAATCAAATAGTTTGCCATCAACAAATATCTGACAAAGTGGCACTGTAACAATTACAAATAATACTAATAAATTAAATAAATTTGTCTTTTTTAGCTGAATTTAAGTAAAATCTAGAATCTACAAACTAGCTTAAAAGCAAATTAACAATTAATAGTCCGTTATTTTCTGCAATAACACACTGTACATCAGTAAATTCAAATATAAAAAAGCTACAGCTAGTTAATGTTTTATATCTCTTATTTTCAGAGTATTAAATTAACAATTACACATTGTTAATTATTTAGTAGAATACTAATATCTATAATTTAACAAAGTGTTGATAAATATTCTGCAACACCATTATTATCATTCGATTTTATAATTTCTAAATGCGGTAATTTATCAATTAAATTGACATCGGCATTTTCCATTATCAAACCTTTTCCGGCGTATTCCAACATTTCTTTATCATTTAGTCCATCTCCAAAAGCAATTACTTCATTTAATTCGATATTTAACTTTTTGGCAAGTTCTTTAAGCACCAATCCCTTCGAAATATTTTTGGGCATAATTTCAACAACCGAATGCAATGAGAAAAACACATCTGCTTTATTATTTAAATACTCTTGAAGCTCTTTTTCTAATTTCTGAAGTGCAGTTTTATTATGAGAATAGATATAGAATTTGCTAACATCGTTAACATCTACCTCATCAATTGATTTTAACATTCGATACTTAAATCCCGAATGCTTGTGAAAATCCAACAATTCTTGATTAGACTTAAAAACCAACCATTCTTTACCCTGATAAATATTTAAATGAACATCATCGGGAAATTTAAATTTCAAAACCTCCTTAACAACATCAGCATTTAAATTGTGTTTAAACAACAACTCCCCTTTTCCGTTATAAACCCTTGTTCCGTTCGACCCAACAACACAAGTATCTAAATTCAACTCTTTTGCCACTCCTTTTACATCAACATAATGACGACCTGTGGCAAGAATAAACTTAATTCCTATTTCGGTAACTCGTTTTATTTGCAAATATGTTTCCTCAGCTATTTCGTGTTTCGAATCAAGTAAAGTACCATCCAAATCACAAATAATCATTTTATACTTCATTCAATTCTTTTTTTAAAATTAATCACTAAAGCTAATTAATATCATCCCAAATCCCATCTGGCTCCATGTGTATAGTAGCGTAATATCCTAAATCGTTATATATACGATGTTCTAACATTGATGCATCGTCGTGGGCATCCATAAGAGTTATATCTTTCGGAAACACCATATGAAAAGTAATTTCTACATGATCGCCATAATTATGAATATGAATATGATGTAATTTCATATCTCGTTTATAGCATTTTAAAGCCAAATCATTTAATTCTTCAACAATATGATTTTCGGGTTCCTCACCTATTAAAGGACTAATTGATTCCGAAAGAATTTCGTACGAAGTATAAAACAATAGCAGAGCAACAATAATACCAAGCACTCCATCAATCCACCAAAAATAACCTCCCACAAAAATACCAACCATAATTACTAACGATGATATTGCATCACTTCTATGATGCCAACCATCGGCTTTTAACGCTTTCGAATTAGTTTTTCGGGCTATATAAAAAGAATATTGAGCCATTAACTCTTTAACCACAATTGAAATTCCGGTTACAATAATAGCTATATCTCCATAGTTTGCCGATTCAAAATTTATTAGCTTTTCAATACTATCTTTTAAAAATTCAAATGCTACTATTGATAAAAGCACCCCAACAATTAACGATGCAATAAGCTCTGCCCTACCATAACCAAACGGACGTACTTCGTTTTTTTCCTTAGCCGAAAATTTAAACCCTAACAAAACTATTACCGACGAAACACTATCGGATAAAGTGTGCCAAGCATCAGCAATTAACGCAACCGACATTGACGTTACTCCTGCCCAATATTTTATAAAAAACAATATTAAATTACCAATAATAGACACCCAACCAGCCTTGTAACCTAATTTTTGCTTATTTATTTTAGCTAATTCTCCCATATTTAACACTTCAATTTTTTAATATATTCCACCAATATTTGTAACCTCAACTTAAAACTAACATTTAAGTTTTTTAATAAGATCAACAGATAACCCTGATAATTCGCTAATAAATTCCAAATCCAACCCCGATTTTAACCCGATACATGCAGTTCTAATACTTCTCTCTTCAATTCCCTCTTGCCT
>JAGLDK010000005.1 GCA_023145615.1 Ichthyobacteriaceae bacterium
TTGTGGACTTTTTGAGTTTTATATTGATGAAGTTTATTTGTTTTTTATTTTTATGTAGTTTTTAAAACCACCAATTAAATTTCCTTTCATTAAGTTTTGTTCAACCCACGATATTGCACGGTATTTAGTTTTTTCGTGGTTTAAAAGTTTTCTACCTTTTTTTTGTCTTCCAGAATATTGTAAGTCATCTTTCCAATTGAATTTTGCAATCCAATCTTTCATTATAGCCGGATGAGTTCCTTTAAATTCCGGAATACGATTTAAAGGACCATAATCGAAAATATTGTCGTGATCTTTGCTAACCTCTTCAATACTCGATTCTTTTCCTCTAAAAGTTTTATTTGCGGATATGTTCTTTTTCGACATTGAACGTGGTGGACGTACATGTCCGTAATGATAAACATAAGCCTCAAGTTCAATAATATTTAACTTTGTGCTACCTTCTTTTTTCATGTAATCGTTAAAAGAATAATCAAACTCCTCGAATTTTCTGAACGACTGAGCATCTTTCCATGAATGAATTTTATTGTTTTTACGTACAATTCTAATTTCTAAAGGATACCATTTATGATTGCGATGCACATGATTGTAATCTCCCCAAAAATGATTGTATTTAAAAAGAAAACCATCAACTTTTTCATTGTCAACATTATCTTCCATTGCCTTTTTTATTTCGGCATAATCTTCTTCGTGTATAGCTTCATCACCTTGAATATAAATAAGCCAATCGCCTGTGCAGGCTTGCATTGCAATGTCGGTTTGTTGAGCGTAAATTGTGTTTTTCGGATACTCGTCGGCATTCCAAACAGTATGAATTACTTTTATTTTTGGGCTGTTAATCGATTCTATAATTTCCATTGTATTATCATCGGCATCATTATCGCCAACGGCAATTACAAACTCATCAACTAATGGTAAAACCGATAAAATAGACTCCTTGGCAGGTATATATAATTTACTAGCATTCTTTATAAATGTAAATCCGCTTACTTTCATATTATTGGTTTTTGGTTAAGGACGAATATAGAAAACAAATTTATGCTTTATAAGGCTTTTTTATTCAGTTTTTAGATGAAATTGATGTTTTAATATTTAATGTAATAGCGGTGTATTTGTTTTAATTCGATTTAAAAAATCAGCTAATAGCCAAATAGTGCCACCACTTTGCCAAAAAGTGTATTGATACCCGATTATTTTTTCATGTATTTAGCATTATATAAAACTATAACACAACTGTGTAAATTGATATTACATGATTTTTACACAAACTACAACCCTATTTAATTATTAATATGAAAACAAACGTAATAGCAATATTTGATATTGGTAAGACAAACAAAAAAATTATACTATTTGATTTTGACTTAAAAATTAGGCACGAAAAAGAAGTCCGTTTTTCGGAAATATTAGATGATGATGGCTTTGCTTGCGATGATATTGTACGTATTGAAAAATGGATTGATGATACTCTTTATAATATTGTAAAAGAAGAAAAATACAATGTTAAGGCTATTAATTTTTCAACCTATGGAGCTACTTTAATGTATTTAAATGAAGATGGAGAGAGATTAACACCTTTGTATAATTATTTAAAAGAAATGCCCAAATATATTGTTAATGATATTTATGAGCAAAACAACGGATTAATTGAATTTACTCGTAGAACAGCATCTCCTGCTTTGGGTTTTTTAAATTCAGGTTTTCAAATTAAGTGGCTCGAAAAAGAAAAATCAAATACATATAAAAAAGTAAAAAGCATATTACACTTTCCTCAGTATTTAAGTTATGTGTATTCGAATAGAGTAACTTCTGAGCCAACATCAATTGGATGCCATACTGCAATGTGGGATTTCGACAACTCGAAATATCATAGTTGGGTTAGTGAATTAAATGTTGATATGCCCGAACCAGTTTCAAGTTCAACATTATATAACACCACAGTTGCTGGGCAATCAACAAAAGTTGGAGTAGGTATTCATGATAGTTCTGCTGCACTTGTGCCTTATTTATACGCTAATAAAAACGAATTTATTTTAGTATCAACAGGTACTTGGGCAATTAGCATGAATCCGTTTAATAAAGAAACTCTTACTCAATTAGAATTAGATTCGGATTGTTTGTGTTTTATGAGTGTTAATAAAGAACAAGTAAAATCATCGAGATTATACATGGGTTATATACACGAAGTAAATGTTAAAATGTTGAGCGATTATTTTAATGTGCCAGCCGATTCGTATAAAAATGTAGAGTTAAACGAGTTTACTATTGATACGTTAAATGAAACTTACGGAAGTTATAAAGCATTCTTTAAAAAGGGTATTCCCGAAAATTACGTTGATAACACTGTTGATTTATCTCAATTCAGCTCATACGATGTTGCATATCATCAGTTAATGATTGATTTAACTTGGTATAGTATTAAGTCGATAGAATTGGTTATTCCGTATACCGATACTTCAGATAAAATTTATATAACCGGTGGTTTTGCTAAAAACGATATTTATGTAAAATTAATATCGGGATACTTTATTGATAAAACGGTTTACACATCTGAAATAGACAATGCAAGTGCTTTAGGTGCCGCATTAGTTATTAGAGATGAACTTGTTAAAGGAGAAAAATTAAACCTTGATTTAGGTTTGAAAGAGTGTAAGGAAACTTTGAATATTGAGGAGTTTTAAAAATCTGAAAACATAGGATTAAGAAAATATAAAAACACAAAACACAAAAATAAAAATTTAAAAAAATGAAAATCGACATTAACACAATTCATCCAAAAGAGCTAATTGCTTTTATGTTGGAAAAAGTTTATAAAGCCGGAAACACAACTACATCGGGCGGAAATATTTCTGTTAGAGACGAAAAAGGAGATGTTTGGATTACTCCTTCATCGGTTGATAAAGGACGTTTAACTCATAAAGATATTTCGTGTATTAAAGCCGATGGAAGTATTACGGGGTTGCATAATCCATCTTCAGAATATCCTTTTCATGTAGGTGTTTACGAAAAAAGAGATGATTTAAATGCTGTTATTCATGCACACTCTCCTGCTTTGGTTGCGTTTAGTATTGTTGGAAAAATTCCTAATACTAAAATTACACCTTATGTAAATGCTATTTGTGAGGAAATGGGTTTTGCCGATTACAGAGTTCCAGGTAGTCAGGATTTAGGAGATGTTATTGCTGAAGAATTTGCCAAAGGATTTAATGCTGTAATTATGGAAAACCACGGTGTTGTAATTGCGGGTAAAGATATGATGGAAGCGTATAATCGTTTCGAAACTCTTGAATTACTTGCTCAAACACTAATAAATGCAAGTGAGTTTGGTACTCCATATCAATTATCGGATAAGGATATTGAAAACTATAATGTTGCTGCGGCAAATATTATGAACAAAAATACAGAGGTTTTATATTCTTCGGAAGAAAAGGAAATTAGAACCGAGATTGTTGATTTTATGAACAGATCAACACTACAAAAATTAATGTACTCTAGTGTTGGGTCGATTTCGGTACGTATTGCCGATGATAAGTTTGTTACTACTCCTGGAGATAAATTGCGTTGGAATCTTTCTGCCGATGATTTAATTCAGGTTGATGGAGATAAAATTGAAAACGGAGTTGCAAATAATCATGTTGCTTTAGATAAAGAGATTTTTGACACTAATAAAGATGTTAATGCAATTGTGCATACTTCATCGCCAAACTTAATGGCATTTTCGGTTATTCATAAAAACCTAGATGTGCGTACAATTCCAGAAAGTTGGATTTTCCTTCAAGATATTTTAAATGTAAAATACGGAGATCAATTTGCTGGTTCAACAGAAATTGCTAACAAATTAACTTTAGGTAGCCCGTTGGCTGTTATAGAAAACGATTCGGTTTTAGCAATTGGAAAAGATTTAACTACTGCTTTCGATAGACTTGAAATTGGAGAATTCAGTGCTAAATCTTTAATAATGGGTAATAAACTTGGAGATTTTAAACCAATGTCGGAAACTGATGTTGAGGATTTAAGAGTTGCTTTTTTAAGCTAAACTTTTTGAGTCCACTTCGAAAAAGTCCGTTTTTTTATTGGATTTAACTCTTCGGAGTGGACTTTAACATCTTAAAACTTTAGGATGTAAATATTGTGGTTGCACAACCTTTGGCGTATTAATACGTAAATGGTTTTTTTAATAAAAGGCTGTAACTACAATAATTATAATTTATAAAATTTAGAAACTAACATATTTAACTATTCAAATAATATAACATGATTGACGTATTAACAGAAGTAAAAGTATATCAGCAATACATTAATGGAGAGTGGGTTGAATCTGAATCAACAGAAATGATTGAGGTTTTAAATCCTGTAACCGAAGAGGTGATTTCAGTTGTTCCTAAAGGAGCTGTTGCAGATGCTGAAAAGGCTTTGCAAGCTGCAAAAAATGCACAAGATGCTTGGGAAGATTTACCTGCTGCGGCACGTGGAGAGTATTTAAAACAAATGGCTGTTGTAATTACCGAAAACAGAGTTGCTTTGGCTGAAACATTGGCTAATGAGCAGGCTAAAGTTATTGGTTTGGCTCAGGTTGAAATTGATGCTACTGCTGCTTATTTCGATTATTATGCAGGTTGGGCACGACGTATTGAGGGAGAGATTATTCAGTCGGATAGACCAGGAGAAATCATGTATTTACACAAACATGCAATTGGTGTTGCTGTTGGTATTTTACCTTGGAATTTCCCGTTTTTTGTAATGGCTCGTAAAGTTGCTGCTGCTTTAATTACTGGTAACACAATAGTTGTAAAGCCAAGTCAGGAAGCTCCAAATGTAATTATGGAGTGGATGCAGTTGGTTAATGAAAAAATGAGTTTACCTGCAGGAGTTTTAAACTTTGTAAATGGTGCTGGTTCAATTGTTGGTCAGGCTCTTTCTGAATCTCCTATTACTGGAATTATTTCTTTAACCGGATCGGTAGGTGCCGGACAAAAGGTTATGGAAGCTGCTGCTAAAAACATTACAAAAGTATCGTTAGAATTAGGAGGTAAAGCTCCTGCTATTGTTGCTAAAGATGCTGATTTAGATATGGCGGTTAAAGCTGTTGTTGATTCGAGGTTGATATTTTCGGGACAAGTTTGTAATTGTGCTGAGCGTGTTTATGTAGCTGCCGAAATTTATGACGAGTTTGTTGCAAGAGCTAAAAAACTTATGAGCGAAACTAAGGTTTCTCATGCTTTTGATGGAGAATCGGCAATGAGTTCAATGGTTTCTCAAAATCAGGTTGATAAAGTTGAAGGTATGGTAAACAGAGCTATTGAAGCAGGTGCTAAACTTGAAACTGGTGGAGAAAAGATGAAGGTTGATGGTAAAGGATTTTTCTTTCAGCCAACATTGTTAACTAATGTAACTCAGGATTCTGAAATTATTCAAGAAGAAATTTTCGGACCTGTACTTCCTGTAATGAAATTCAACACAATTGAGGAGGCTGTAAAAATGGCTAACGATAGTGAGTTTGGATTAACATCTTCGGTTTATTCTAACGACTATAATACAATTATGTATGTTCAGAAAAGATTGAAATTTGGAGAGGTTTATATAAATCGTGAGCATTTTGAAGCTATACAAGGTTACCATGCAGGATGGAGAAAATCAGGTATTGGTGGTGCAGATGGAAAGCACGGAATGGAAGAGTATTTAGTAACTAAGGTTGTTTATTCTCAGGCTAACTAATTATTAAGTAATAAAATAATTTATTTAAAATTGATAGTGTTCGCTCGTTCACTTTTAATTTGAATTAAAGCTTATAATGGAGTTGATGTTTTAAATATAAACTTTAAAACATCAACTCCATTTTTTATAAAACAACAAACAATTTGTAATATGAAAGTAGGATTATTTATACCGTGTTTTGTTGATCAGTATTATCCTGAGGTAGGAAAGGCAACTTATCAGTTGCTTACTAAATTGGGTTGCGATGTTGATTATCCAACGGGGCAAACTTGTTGCGGACAACCAATGGCAAATGGTGGACATGCAAAAGATTCGGTAAAATTGGCGTATAAGTTTGTTGATATTTTTTCGGAATACGATTATGTGGTTGGTCCTTCGGGAAGTTGTGTAAGCCATGTTAGAGATCATTACGATATTATTGAGCAAACCGATGATGTAAAACATGTTAGAAAGGATACTTGGGAAATAAGCGATTTTTTGGTTAATGTGTTAAAGGTTGATGGAGGTATGCTAAAGGCAAGTTTTCCGCATAAAGTAGGCGTGCATAATTCGTGTCATGCACATAGGCATTTGGGGGTAGGAATTCAATCGGAATTAAATATACCAAATCAGGAATCAACAATAGAAAAGTTGCTTGCTTTGGTAAATGGTGTTGAAGCTGTAGAAATGGAACATCCCGACGAATGTTGTGGTTTTGGTGGTACGTTTAGTGTTACAGAGGCTACTGTATCGGTGCAAATGGGGAAGAATAGAATTAAGGAACACATAAAAGAAAATGTAGAGTTTATTACCGGAGTTGATATGTCGTGTTTAATGCACATGGAAGGGATTTTGAAAAGAGAAGGACATAAAGTTGAGGTTAAACATTTGGTTGAAATTTTAAATTCAGAGTTATAATGGAACCTACACAAGCTAAACCGCAAACAAAATTTAACACAAAATCTGAAACGAAACCTAAAGCAAATCTTAAAACAAAAAAGATAATTAAACAACAAACACAAACACAAACACACGCACAGTTAGCCGAAGGGTTTTTATCGAATCAATTAAAGGCAAGTTGGTTTAATAAAAGTATTTGGTATCAGCGTGATAAAAGAGATGTGGCAACCAAAAAACTCAACGAGTGGGAAACACTTAGAGAGTTAGCATCGGATATAAAAGCACATACTTTATCGAAATTAGATGAGTATTTAATTGAGTTTGAAGAAAAGGCAACAGCCAACGGAATAAATATACATTGGGCTTCTGATGATAAGGAACACAACGAAATTGCAACCAATTTATTGAAAAAACACAATGCCAAAAAGGTTGTAAAAAGTAAATCGATGCTTTCGGAAGAGTGCGAACTGAATCATCATTTAGAAAATAATGGTATTGAAATTATAGAATCGGATTTAGGAGAAAGGATATTGCAATTTTCTGGAGAAAAACCAAGTCATATTGTAATGCCAGCTATTCATAAAACCAAAGAAGAGATTGGAGAGTTATTTGAGGAAAAGTTAAATACCAAAAAAAGTAACGATCCTGTTTATTTAACTCAAGCGGCACGATTACATTTAAGAGAAAAGTTTATAAATGCCGATGCATCAATGAGCGGTGTAAATTTTGCGGTTGCCGAAACCGGTAGTTTTGTTCTTTGTACAAACGAAGGAAATGCCGATTTGGGTTTAACTGCAAACTCTAAATTACACATTGCATCAATGGGAATTGAAAAGATAATTCCGAAGCAAGAGCATTTAGGGGTTTTTGTTAGAATGCTTGCTCGTAATGCAACTGGGCAACCAATAACTACATATACAAGTCATTTTACAAAGCCAAATAAAGGTTCGGAAATACATATAATTATTGTTGATAATAACCGAACAAAATTGTTGGCAGAAGAGAAGTTTAACTCTTCGTTAAAATGCATACGTTGTGCGGCTTGTATGAATACTTGTCCGGTGTTTAAAAATAGTGGAGGACACTCTTATAATTTTGTTATTCCAGGACCTATTGGTGCAATTTTAGCACCAGCCCACGATATAAAAAAGTACGAAGATATGCCATTTGCATCTACGCTTTGCGGATCGTGTAGCAATGTTTGTCCGGTTAAAATAAATATACACGAACAGTTGTACGATTGGCGTCAGGAAATTACCCAACGCAAAAGTTCGTTTACCATAAAAAGTATAATGATGAAAGGTGGTGCTTTTGTACTAAGTCATACTTGGATGTATCGATTGTTTGGTAAAATAGGAGGTTTTTTTGTTCATAATTTCCGAAAGATTTCGACAATGGCAACACCATGGGGAAAAGGCAGAGAGTTGCCCGATGTTCCGAAAGAAAGCTTTAAGGATTGGTGGGATAATAATGCTAAGAAGTAGCATTTTAATTAGTTACAAATTAGTAATTAGTTATTTTGAAATTAATATTTACAGGTTATGACAACTAGAGAAAAAATACTGAATAGAATAAAAAAAGGTGTAGCACCAAATGTTGATTTGCCAGATATGAGCATTGCCGAAAGTTGGATAACTCCAATTAACCACCATGATTTAAAGCTTGTTTTAGAAAGTGTTGGGGGCGATTTGCAATATGTTGATTCGGTTGAAGAATTGAACTATAAGTTAGGCGATATGTTTCCTGAGAGCTTAAATATTTACTCAAATGTAAAGGGTGTAGATTCTAATTTTAGTATAAAAAATAAAACGGCAATTGAACTTGCAAATATTGGAGTAGCGGTGCTTAATGGCGATTTTATTGTTGAAGAAAATGGAGCAGTTTTTATATCGGATAAAAATATGGGGTTAGATTCAATACCCACTATTACTGAATATTTGGTAATGGTTATTCCGAAAAATAATATTGTTAAAACAATGCATCAGGCTTACAAACAGTTTAATTTAAGAGAGCTTAGATATGGTACATTTATTTCTGGTCCATCTAAAACAGCCGATATAGAATCGACTTTGGTATTTGGAGCACATGGAGCCAAAAATTTAACTGTATTTATGGTTAACGAGTAGTAAAGTAAGTAAAACTCAATGTTTTTTTTGAGCAAAAAGTGACATAGAAATGCCAATTTGTGTATTGCCATTAAGTGTATATAAATTCATATTTGTATAAATATTATTACGAAACAAAATTTAATAATTGCAGAACTACGCAATTTTACCATAAAAAACATAATATATAATGAATGTAATTAAGCAAGCATACGATTTGGCAAAAACTGAGTATGCAAAATTAGGAGTTGATACTGATGCAGTAATCAAAAAAATGGCTGATGTAAATGTAAGTTTACATTGCTGGCAAACCGACGATGTTGGAGGTTTTGAAACTCCTGATGCTGAGCTTGGAGGTGGAGGAATTCAGGTTACCGGAAATTATCCTGGTAAAGCAAATTCAATAGAGGAAATGCGTGCCGATTTAGATAAATCAATGTCGTTAATTCCGGGTAAACAGCGTTTGAACTTACATGCAATTTACGGAGAGTTTCAAGGCTCGTTTGTTGATAGAGATGAGGTTGATGTTGAGCATTTTCAGGGTTGGATTGATTGGGCTAAAGAAAGAGAAATTGGTTTAGATTTTAATGCTTCTTGTTTTTCTCATCCTAAATCTAACGATGGTTTTACATTGTCGAGCAAGAATGAAGAAATACGTTTGTTTTGGGTTGAACACGTAAAGCAGTGTAGAAAAATTTCGGCAGAAATGGGTAAGCAGTTAGGTACTGCTTGTGTGCATAATATTTGGATTCCAGACGGGTCGAAAGATACTCCGGTTGATAGATCAGGGCATAGAAAGCTTTTGAAGAAATCGTTAGACGAAATTTTTGCAGTAGAATATCCAAAAGAACATATTAAAGATGCTGTTGAAAGTAAATTATTCGGAATAGGATCGGAATCGATGGTAGTAGGTTCTCATGATTTTTACATGGGGTATGCTGTTAAAAACGAGAAATTAATTTGTTTAGATAATGGGCATTTCCATCCAACAGAGCAGGTTGGAGATAAAATATCATCTACACTAGAGTTTGTTGATGAGGTTTTGTTACACGTTACTCGTGGGGTTAGATGGGATAGTGATCATGTTGTTACTTTAAACGATGATGTTACTATGATAGCTCAGGAAGTTGTACGTGCAAATGTTTTAGATAGAGTTAATATTGGACTTGACTTTTTTGATGCTAGTTTAAACAGAGTAGGGGCTTATGTAGTTGGAACTCGTGCAACACAAAAAGCATTTTTAATAGCTTTGTTAGAGCCAACAAAACTTATTTTAAAGTTTGAGGAAGATGCTAAGTATTTTGAAAGATTAGCAATGTTAGAAGAGATGAAAACAATGCCTTTTGGAGCAGTTTGGAATTACTATTGTGAGCAAGAAGGAGTGCCTGCAAACGGTGCTTATATTACAGATGTACAGCAGTATGAAAAAGAAGTGCTTTTAGAAAGATCTATGGTTGAAGCATAATAATTAAGTTGTTTTTTTATAATAAAAAAGGGTAGATAGTGAATGTATATATTCACTATCTACCCTTTTTTTATATTATTAAATAGAAGTTTATTTTGCTTTTCCAACAAAGTGTTCTTGATACTCAGTGTTGTATTTTTCAATAAATTCTGATATTTCTTCTTTACCTTTTTTGCTTTCGGCAGATGTAATAAAAATCTCAGGAAGTACATCCCACTCTTGAGTAAGAGTATTTTTATACTTCATAATATTTGCATTAAGTTGCCCTAGTTTAAGCTTGTCGGATTTTGTAAACACAATACTAAACGGAATACCTTTTTCGCCAAGCCATCTCATAAACTCTAAGTCTATTTTTTGAGCATCGTGTCTCGAGTCGATTAGTACAAATAAATTAACTAAGTTTTTTCTGTTAGTAATATATTCGGTAATTATTTTACCAAAACTTCTTCTTAACGACTTAGAAACCTGAGCATATCCATAACCAGGTAAATCAACTAAAAACCAATGATTATCAATTAAGAAATGATTTATCAACTGAGTTTTTCCAGGCTTACCAGAAGTTTTAGCTAATTTTTTGTTATTAGTCAGCATGTTAATTAACGATGATTTACCAACATTAGATCTGCCAATAAATGCGTATTCAAGTCTGTTTTCTGTTGGACATTTATTCCAATCAGTGTTACTTATAACAAAAGATGAGCTATGTATTTCCATTTTATTTAAATGTTTTATTCATCCAAGCATCTAAAATTCTATTGAATTCTTCGGGACGTTCTTGCATAGCAGAATGTCCACATTTTTCTACCCAATGTAATTCGGAATTAGGCATAAGTTTATCAAATTCTTTAGCTACTTCTGGAGGAGTTACTGTATCGCTGTCTCCCCAAATTAAACAAGTAGGAAGATTCATTTTAGTGATGTCTTTAGCCATATTATGTCTGATTGCACTTTTTGCAATAGACAATATTCTGATGGCTTTGTTACGGTCGTTAACAGTGTCGTATATTTCGTCAACAAGCTCTTTAGTAGCCATTTTCGGATCGTAAAATACTTCTTCTGTTTTGGTTTTGATGTAGTCGTAGTCGCCTCTTTTAGGATAAGTATCGCCCATTGAATTTTCGTATAAACCAGAACTTCCGGTTAATACCATTCCTCTAATTTTTTCAGGGTGATTTTTAGCAAACAACAATGCAATGTGTCCGCCTAGTGAGTTTCCTACAATAACTACGTTTTCAAGATTAAGGTAATCAATTAAATCATTAACATGATTTGTAAGATTCTTAACGTTGGTTTTTAGTAAAGGTAAGTTGTATATTGGTAATTCTGGAGCTATTACTCTGTAGCCATCTTTAGAAAGATTTTCTATTACGGCATCGAAGTTACTTAAGCCTCCCATTAATCCATGTAATAGAATTATAGGTTGTCCTTCTCCTTTGTCGATGAATTTAAAATTTTCTTCTTTTTTCTTTTTGAAAAACATATAGATGTTGGTTTACATAATATGGCAAAAGTATAAATATTGTAATCAAAATCTAATATTTTATAACACTCTTTCAAATTTAAAAACTGATTTAGGTCTTTTGTATATTTAAATAGACTAAAATCAGTTTTTTAACTGAATGTAATTGTGTAAAAGACTAAGAGTACTAATTACGTAAAACTTTAATTTAAAGAAGAAATAATAGGACTAACGATGTTTTATATTAGTTTATTGCTTCAATACTTTCGAAAAATTTATTTTCAAGCTCAATGTACTCATTATTATTAATGCTTAAATCTACTCTTTTCGATAAAAGTAAATTCATTGTATATCTAATTACTTCAACTCTGTTGTATCCTAACTCTAATAAATCAGCTGTGTAATCAATAATACTTTTATATATAGATAATATATTGTTGTTCGTGTTCATAATAGTGGTCGGTTTATGTTTTTTATTTGACTTTTCAAATATTAGTAATATTTTATTATGGACGCATACAATCTGATAAAGTGCGTTATTTTAAGACGAAGTGGCGATTTATTAAATCAAACGCATTGTTTTTGATTTCGATATACTTGAAAATTACGCACTTGTGTCTATTATTTAGGTTTATGTTTTGAGTTGTGTTAATTAGTTTGTATATTTGCGCTGAAATTTAAAAGGAAGAGAGGGGGCAATAAGTCCCCTCTTTTTATACCAATTTTATGGATAAAGATAAAGTAAAGTACTTGCTCACAGAGGCCTTAGGGCGTAACGAAGAGCTATTTTTAGTTAGTTTTGATATTAGTACAGCAAATCAAATTTTTGTTGTTATTGATGGAGATAATGGCGTTCCAGTAAGCGAATGCATAAGAATTAGCCGTAGTATTGAGCAAAACCTTGATAGAGAAGAAGGAGATTTTTCTTTAGAGGTTGCTACTTTTGATGTTGCTCATTCGTTAATACTGCCTCGACAGTACGAAAAGAATGTTGGAAGAAAGTTGAAAATCAAAACTATTGAAAACGAAAAGTTCGAAGGAGATTTGATTTCATTTTCGGAAGAAGATGGAGTGTTGTTGAAATGGAAAGAAAGAGTTCCTAAAACACTTGGTAAAGGCAAAGTAACTGTAGAGAAAGAGCAAGCATTTAGCCTTGACTCTATAAAAGAAGCAAAAGTTGTTATTATATTTTAAAGTTAGATAATGGATAATCGCGAATTAATTGAATCGTTTTCTGAATTTAAATCATCAAAAAACATCGATCGTGTTACGTTGATGTCAATCTTAGAAGAAGTTTTTAGGGCTGCATTAAATAAGAAATATGGTTCAGACGATAACTTCGACATTATTGTAAATCCTGATAAAGGGGATTTAGAAATATGGAGAAATCGTATTGTTGTAGAGGATGGTTTTGAGGAAGATGATAATGAAGAGATAACTTTATCTGAAGCACGCAGAATTGAACCTGATTTTGAAGTTGGGGAGGAAGTTTCTGAGGAAGTTAAGATTATGGATTTAGGACGTAGAGTTATTTTATCTCTAGGTCAGAATCTACGTTCTCGTATTCAGGAACATGACAGTACAATTTTGTACAAGAAGTTTAAGGAGAAAGTTGGTGATTTGGTTTCAGGCGAAATACACCATGTACGTCCTAATGTAGTTATAATTATTGATGACGAGGGGGTTGAGATGATACTACCTAAGGATCAACAAATACCATCAGATTATTTCCGTAAAGGAGAAAATATTAAGGCGGTATTAAAGGATGTAGAACTTAAGGGTACTAAACCACAAATTATAATTTCACGTACATCTCCATTATTCTTAGAGAGATTATTTGAACAAGAAATTCCTGAAGTTGCTGACGGTTTAATTACTGTAAAGGGTGTTGTTAGAATACCTGGAGAAAAAGCAAAAGTGGCTGTAGAGTCTTACGACGAACGTATTGATCCGGTAGGAGCATGTGTTGGTATGAAAGGTGCTAGAATACACGGAATTGTTCGAGAGCTTGGAAATGAAAATATTGATGTTATTAATTATACAAATAATTTAAATTTGTATATAACTAGAGCATTGAATCCAGCTAAAGTTTCTAAGATAGAAATTAAAGAAGAAGAGAAAAAGGCGGAAGTTTGGGTAGACCCAGAAGAAGTGTCGAAAGCCATTGGACGAGGCGGAAGTAACATTAGGTTAGCAGGACAGTTAGTTGGTTATGAAATTGATGTTTTCAGAGATATAAAATTACAAGATGAAGACGTTGAATTACGTGAGTTCTCAGATGAAATTGAGGCTTGGGTAATTGATGAATTTTATAAAATTGGCGCTGACACTGCTAAAAACGTATTAGCTCTTAGTGTTGAAGAATTAGTAAGACGAACTGATTTAGAAGAAGAAACGATTCAGCATGTAAAAGGAATTTTAAGTTCTGAATTTGATAACTAATTCTCGTTATTATTTAATGAGAAGTATTGTAGATTAAGCAAGAAAAAATAGATTGAATTAATATATGTCAGACGGTAAAAAAATAAGACTCTCTAAAGCTTTAAAGGAGCTAAATATATCTAAAGAAAGAGCTGTTGAGTTCTTGACAAAGAAAGATATTAAGCTTGAATCAGGGAATCCCAATCAAAAGATTGATGGAAGTGTTTACGATGTGCTTCTAAATGGTTTTCAGGCTGATAAAAGCAAAAAGCAAGAGTCTAAAGAAGTAGGAGAGGAAAAACGTCGTGAAAAAGAAGCTATTCGTACCGAAAGAGATCACGAGCAGCAATTAAAAAAGGAAAAGCTGGATAAAGAAAAGCAAACTGCTAAACTTGAAAAAGAAGCAACCGCTAAGCAGAAAGCAAATTCCGAAGAACAAGAGCGTAAGAAGTTGATGTCTGAAATGCAGAAAAAACAGCAGGAAGAGGAAGTTGTAAAAGGTAAGGCCAAGAAAGTACAAGGACCAAAAACTGTAGGTAAAATTGAATTAGACGCAAACAAGTCTAAGCCAAAAACCGAAATTGAAAAAGTTAGTGCTCAGGCAGTAATTAAGCAAAATGTTTCTTCGAAAGAAAAAGAAGCAGAAAAGCCTAAGGAGAAAGAAGCTACAGCTGATAGTGCTGAGAAGCTTACTACTAATTATGCTAAGCTTTCGGGACCTAAACTTACAGGACAAAAAATTGATTTATCTCAATTTAATAAGCCTAAAAAGAAGGATCCTAAAAAGGACGATAAGAACAAAAAACGTCCTCGTAAACGTATTAATAAAAAGGTTGATCCAAATAAACCTGCTGGTCAGGGACAAGGTGGAGCAGCTAAAAAGCCAAATGGAGGCGGCGGAGTAGGTCGTCCTATTGGTAGTGGCGGCGGAGTAGGTCGTCCACAAGCAGGAAGAAAGAATTTCAAAAAAGCGGGTCCACGTACACCAATTGTAAAAGCTGAACCAACTGAAGCAGAAATTTCTAAACAAATAAAAGATACTTTAGATAAGTTAACTAATAAAGGATCTAAAGGAGCTAAGGGTGCTAAGTATCGTCGTCAGAAACGTGATGTACGTAGAGAGCAAACTGATGCTGAAATAGCAAAGCAGGAAGCTGAAAAAAGCGTATTGAAAGTAACAGAGTTTGTTACAGTAATGGAGCTTGCTACCATGATGGATATTTCTATCAACCAGGTTATATCATCTTGTATGAGTCTTGGTATTATGGTAACAATGAACCAGCGTTTGGATGCAGAAACTCTTTCGATAGTTGCTGAAGAATTTGGTTTCGAAACTGAATTTGTAAGTGCAGAACTTGAAGAGTCGATTGTTGAAGTAGAAGATAAAGAAGAAGATTTAAAGAATCGTGCACCTATTGTAACAGTAATGGGACACGTTGATCATGGTAAAACTTCGTTATTGGATTACGTTCGTAATGCAAATGTTATTGCTGGAGAGTCTGGAGGTATTACACAGCATATTGGTGCTTATGGAGTTAAGTTAGAAAGTGGTCAAAGAATTACTTTCCTTGATACTCCTGGTCACGAGGCCTTTACTGCAATGCGTGCTCGTGGTGCTAAAGTTACCGACGTTGCAATTATTGTAATTGCTGCCGATGATGATGTGATGCCACAAACAAAGGAAGCAATATCTCACGCACAAGCTGCTGGAGTTCCTATTGTATTTGCAATAAACAAGGTTGATAAACCTCATGCAAATCCTGATAATATTAAAAATCAGTTATCACAAATGAACTTGTTGATTGAAGAATGGGGTGGGAAAATACAGTCTCATGAAATTTCAGCTAAAACAGGTCAGGGTGTTACTGAATTAATGGAGAAAGTTCTTTTGGAAGCAGAAATGCTTGACTTAAAAGCTAACCCAGAAAAATCTGCTGTAGGTAATGTTGTTGAAGCATCTTTAGATAAAGGTCGTGGATATGTGTCTACAATTCTTGTACAAGCTGGTACATTACGAATTGGAGATTATATGTTAGCCGGTAAAAATTCGGGTAAAGTTAAGGCGATGTTTGATGAACGTGGTAAAAACGTTTTGGTTGCAGGTCCTTCAACTCCGGTTTCAGTACTTGGTTTAGATGGTGCACCACAAGCAGGTGATAAATTTAATATATTTGACGACGAAAGAGAGGCTAAACAAATTGCAGCTCGTAGAACTCAATTACAACGTGAGCAAAGTGTAAGAACTCAGAAACATATTACACTTGATGAAATTGGTCGTCGTATTGCTATTGGAGATTTCCAAGAGTTGAATATTATACTTAAGGGTGACGTTGATGGTTCGGTTGAAGCATTATCTGCATCATTACAGAAATTATCAACAGACGAAATACACGTTAATATTATACATAAAGGTGTTGGACAAATTACAGAATCGGATGTGTTATTAGCTACGGCTTCTGATGCAATTATTATCGGATTCCAAGTGCGCCCTTCAGGTAATGCTAGAGTTATTGCTGATAGAGAAAGTATTGATATACGTACTTACTCAATTATTTATGATGCAATTAATGAAGTAAAAGATGCAATGGAAGGTATGCTTTCTCCAGAAATGAAGGAAGAAGTTACTGGTAACATCGAAGTACGTGAGACATTCAAAATATCGAAAGTTGGTACTATTGCTGGTTGTATGGTAATTAGTGGTAAAGTATTCCGTAATAGTAATATCCGTATTATACGTGATGGTATTGTTGCTCACACAGGAACATTAGGTTCTTTAAAACGTTACAAAGATGACGTTAAAGAAGTAGCTAAAGGTTACGAGTGTGGATTGAATATTGAGAAATACAATGATATTAGAGTTGGAGATATAATTGAAGCTTATCAAGAAGTAGAGGTTAAGAAAAAACTTTAATTGAATAGTTTATACATAAAAAAAGACCGCTTTTAGCGGTCTTTTTTTATGTATAATTTTTAGTAAATACTTTATAATTCAACACTTTGTTGAATTATAAATTTAATATGGTTCTTTGATGAATCCCATGATTTTATAAATCGTTATAATTGATATAGCGTTATTACTATTTTTCTTGATTTGTCAAATAACCTTTAGTATTCTAAAAATCTCTTACAGAAAATACCACATTTTTAAATAATTCGGGGTTGTCAATTACCAACTTTAATTTGATAGCCACATATTCCGGACTATATAATTCATCATTGTTGTAATAATCTTTAAATTTCTGAACTGAATTAAAATCATTCTTTTTAGTTTCTCTTATCGACTGTTGCATTTTTGTTTTTACAACGCCTGGTGCAATAGAATATACCTTTATATGATGTTGTTTTTTTAATGCAATTTCAGTATTTAGAGTTTCTGTATATAAGTCTAAACCTGATTTAGAAGCACAATATGTACTCCAACCGTCAACGGCTCTTTTGCCTGCTCCTGAGCTAATATTTATTATTTTAATTGGTAATTTCTTGTCAGCAAATTCATTAATGAATTTGTTAGTTAATATGCTTGGAGATACTAGATTTACATTGTATAGATTAGCTATATCTTGGTTGTTTTGATTTCCTATATGAGCAATTGGCTCTATTATTCCTGCATTATTAATCAATATGTAACTGTTGCAATTTTCATAATGTTTAAACTTGAAATCAATTAAGTTTTCGGGCTTCGATAAATCAAAATTTACGTGTGTGTAATTTGCATGTGTAATAGTTTTTGTTCGGCTAATTCCTACTACTTTGTAATTATTACTGCTTAGTAATAGCAAAGCTGTTGCTTTTCCAATTCCGCTGCTTGCTCCAGTTATATACGCTACTTTCATTCTATTCGTTTATTTTAATAAATATATTCTATCCAAATTCCTCAATTAAATCATTCTTTTTCAATAATAGTATCGCCTTTAGATATACCTATGACATGATGAATATTTACTGTTTTCAATTTTTCTTTGCAAGTTTATGTGCAATTGTGGTTTCAAATCTTTTTATGCCGATTACGGCAAAACGTGGTTTGTTTTTTATTTTAAATTTTCAGATTTCAATCCAGTTAATTATTTAGTTGAAAAAAATGAAACACTAAATTACAAACAAATAACTGTCTTTGAATGTGTTTTAAATAGTTTTGAAAGGATTTAAATAGTATTATTGCCAACATATAAATAATATATTATGAATCAAATCATTTCGGCTTCAATAGTTGTATATAATACTAAAGTAGATGTTTTAGAAGAAAGTATTTTGAGTTATTTAAACTCGGATGTTACTGGCGATTTATGGATTATTGATAACTCACCTTTGGGTGATTTTTCTTATTTATCAAGCAAGTTTAATGAAATAAAATATATTAAAACTGATGATAATTTGGGCTATGGAAGAGCGCATAATATTGCATTGAAATATTTTGCAAATAAAACCACTTATCATTTAGTTTTAAACCCCGATGTGTCTTTTAATAGCAATGTTATTTCGGGTTTGATTAATTATATGAATAGCAATATTAATGTAGGACTTGTTGCTCCAAAAGCTCTTTACCCCGATGGTTCTTCTCAGAGTAATGGAAGGTTGATTCCTAGTCCGAAAGATTTAATTATGCGTAGATTTTTCGGAGTTCATAAAAAAGATAATAAATCAAACAATATTTATGAGTTAAATTTTAATCAAACCGAACCTTATTTAGCACCTGTTATTTTGGGTAGTTTTATGCTTTTTAGAAATAGTAGTGTTTCTGAAATAAACTTCTTTGATGAACGTTTCTTTTTGTATCCTGAAGATATTGATATTTCGAGAAGGATTTTTGAAAAATACAATTGCGTAATCAATACTAATTACACTTTTATTCATCATCATGCTCAAGATTCATACTTTAGTTTTAGTACTTTGAAAGTGCATATTGCCGAAATGTTTAAATATTTTGGTAAATGGGGGTGGTTTAACGATGAACTTAGAATGTTGTTAAATGAAAAGGCATTAAATAATAAATATTAAATTGTTCATGTAAAAACTTAAATAATAATTTGATAATCAATTAATAAGTATTTTTATTGACATTATAATAATTATATAATTCATATTATTTCCAATTAATTTGGATGCTATTTTATCTGAAAAGTACAATGGTTTAGTCACGGTTTTATGTTAATTACTTTGGAGAATTTACCTGAAAGTTTTATATAAAATAGTGCTTTTATTGATATAATATTATATATTCGACAAATAAATCTTTACTATTTTTAATGGAATGCAATTGTCAAAGAGAAACATAAAGCCTAATATATTTAATAATAGATCTCAAATGCGAGTGGTTTACTTAAACCATGAAACATCTGTAGGTTTTAAAATAAATATATCTATGTATACTTATTTTTTTAAAAGATATTTTGATGTTTTAGTCTCTTTAATTATTTTAGTTTTATTATCTCCTATTTTAGTTTTTCTCTATCTAATTACTAGTGTAACTTCAAAAGGTGGAGGTTTTTATTTTCAGAAAAGAATTGGATTGGCAGGAAAGGAATTTTATATATTTAAATTTCGATCAATGATAGTTACTGCCGAAGGATTTAACACTCCTCAGCTTACTGAATTAAACGATGGTAGAATTACTGTTTGGGGTAAGTTTATGCGTAAATATTATCTTGATGAACTTCCTCAGTTTTTAAATGTATTACGTGGAGATATGTCGATAGTTGGCCCACGTCCGGAACGAGAATTCTTTATAAATCAAATAAATAGAAGAGGTGGTAATTTTAACGATCTTATTCAGATTAAACCAGGTATTACATCTTTAGGTCAAATTAGATACGGATACGCTAGTTCTGTTGATCAAATGATGAGTCGTCTTAAATACGAGAAACTGTATTTGAAAAAGATATCGTTATATACTGATGTTAAAATTATACTAAACACTTTTGTTTCTGTTTTAAAGGCAAAAGGAATGTAATGTTTACATTGTTATTGTTTCATGTGTTAAAATAACTAATTATTCTTTCTTTTACGGTAAATTTTATATCATTTTATTTTACAATATACCCTATAATTCAGTTGACTTTAATACTCTTTAAGTTGATGTATTTTATTTTTGTCTAATAATTTTAGATGCTTAAATTTATATATGCATCTTTATTTTATTGCAATTGAACTACGCTATATTTTACCTTAATTTTCGAATACAATATTCCCTGTTTTCCCTTTTTTTATTTAAAATTTAAGTAATTATACTTCTAATAAAATTACTGTTAATTGTTCCTGTATATTTTTTGAATTACTTTAAATTCTAAATTTTAAAGATTCAATATAATCTAGTTTTAGATATAAAATATGAATCTTTTTTCGAATTTCAGCAAAAAAACGACTCTTTTTTCTGCTTTTTAACATTTTTGGATAAAAATAATTTTTTCAAACAGATTGAAATTTCAAAGTTTTTCGTTTTTATATATAATAGCCTTTTTTTTTGCGTCAGTTAGTTTATCGAAGTTTTTAGCACTTATACTGAATGTCTTACTCTGTAATGCCTTGTTTTATATAGATGTTATGATATAATTTATTTTTATTTATTGCTTTTCTTTTATTATTATATAGTGTAAAAATATATCACTTTGCAACTTCAATAACTGTGCTTGCATAGTATATAAAATATATTGTTATTCTTTTGTAAAAAGGAAAAAAGAAGCTACTTTTCGCCGCTTCAAATTTATACGTTTAATAGCTAGAGTAGTTTATGTTAATCGGTAGGGTTTGATTGTAAACGAATAAACAATTTCGAAAAATATAGAATAATGAGCAATATCACAGCAGCAATTACTGCCGTTGGAGGATATGTTCCTGATTATGTAATGACTAATAAGGAACTTGAAACCATGGTTGATACTAACGACGAGTGGATACGCTCGCGAACAGGTATTGAAGAAAGAAGGATTTTGAAGGAAGAAGGTGCTGGTACATCTTTTATGGCAATTAAAGCTGGAAATGAAATTATAGAGAAGAGTGGAATTGATGCTAAAGATATCGACTTAGTAATAGTTACTACTGCAACGCCTGATATGAATGTGGCTTCAACTGCATCGCATGTGGCTACGCAAATTGGTGCGGTTAATGCTTTTGGTTACGATATTAGTGCTGCATGTTCTGGTTTTGTTTATGGTCTTTCAACTGGTTCTGCCTTTATTGAAAGTGGAAAATACAAGAAAGTTATAGTTATTGGTGCCGATAAAATGTCGAGCATTGTTGATTATACCGACCGTAATACATGTATTATTTTTGGAGATGGAGCTGGAGGAGTTTTACTTGAGCCTAACACCGAAGGTTACGGACTTCAGGATGAATATTTACGATCGGATTCTGTTGGACGTGAATTCTTGAATATGGAAGCTGGTGGATCATTATTACCTCCTAGTCATGAAACTGTTGATAATCGTCAACATTTTATTCGTCAAGATGGGCGTACTGTATTTAAGTATGCGGTAAGTAAAATGACAGAAGCTGCAACTATTATAGCTGAGCGTAATGATTTAAATAGCGATAATATTACTTGGCTTGCTGCACATCAGGCAAACAAACGTATTATAAACGCAATAAGTAGCCGTTTGAATTTAAAGGATGAGCAAGTAATGATGAATATTGAAAAGTATGGTAACACTACCAACGGTACTATTCCATTACTTTTGTGGGACTACGAAGAAAAATTGAAAAAAGGAGATAAGATTATTATTGCTGCCTTTGGTGGAGGTTTCACATGGGGGTCGCAGTATTTAACTTGGGCATATTAATAAAGTATAATAATAATTTAAGTACTGGTTTGTTTTAAACTTATTGTTTAAGCACTTTGTTATAATTGATATTAATCTTTTAAACAAATAAAAATAAACCTAAAGTTGATAGTTTAATAACTATTAACCAAGTTGAGTTAATTATAACTCGGTTTGAATTAACAATATTTAAATACAAAATTATGGAATTAAAGGAAATTCAAAACTTGATTAAGTTTGTTGCTAAATCAGGAGCAAGCGAAGTTGCTTTAGAAATGGATGATATTAAAATCACCATTAAAACATTAGGCGAAGTTGCAGAGCACACAATAGTTCAGCAAATGCCAATGCCAGGTTACGGTCAAATGCCAGTTGCACCTGCTGTTGCTGCTCCAGTTGGAGAAGCGGCTGCTGCTGTTCCTGCTGAAGATGAGGATTCAAAATATATAGCTATTAAGTCGCCAATGATTGGTACTATCTACCGTAAGCCAACGCCAGAAAAACCTGCGTTTGTTAAAGTAGGAGATGAGATTTCGGCAGGAGATGTAGTTTGTATTATTGAAGCTATGAAGTTGTTTAACGAAATTGAGTCGGAAGTATCAGGTAGAATTGTAAAAGTATTAGTGGATGATAATTCTCCTATCGAATACGATCAGCCTTTATTCTTAGTTGACCCGTCGTAGTTAAGTTTTAGGTTTGTAGTTTGAGAGTTTAATTTACTAATAATGAACTAAACTTTGGCAAAACTACAAGCAAATTCAAAAGCCAATTAAAAGGTTAATCCTTATGGCTAATAAAACAACTTTTAAGATGCTTAAAAAAATATTAATTGCCAATCGTGGGGAAATTGCGTTACGTATCATACGTACTGCTCGCGAGATGGGTATAAAAACAGTTGCTGTATATTCTACGGCAGATGTTGATAGTTTGCATGTGCGTTTTGCAGATGAAGCTGTTTGTATTGGTCCGGCTGCTAGTTCTGAGTCTTATTTAAAAGCTCATAACATATTAGCTGCTGCCGAAATTACAAATGCCGATGCTATTCATCCAGGTTACGGGTTTTTATCCGAAAGTGCTTCATTCTCTAATCTTTGCGAAGAACATGGAATTAAGTTCATTGGAGCTTCGCCTGAAATGATTAATAGTATGGGAGATAAGGCTAATGCCAAAGAAACTATGAAAAGAGCAGGTGTGCCTGTTGTTCCTGGTTCTGATGGTGTTATTCCTGATTTTGAAACATGTGAAAAACTTGCAGTAGAAGTTGGATATCCTGTAATGCTTAAAGCTTCTGCCGGTGGTGGAGGTAAAGGTATGCGTGCTGTTTACAAGCCCGAACAATTAAAAAAGGCTTGGGAAGATGCTCGTCAGGAATCAATGGCAGCTTTTGCAGATGAAGAAATGTACATGGAAAAACTTATTGTTGATCCACGTCATATCGAAATTCAAGTAATTGGAGATTCAACAGGTAGAGCAAGTCACTTATCAGAAAGAGATTGTTCAATACAGCGTCGTCACCAAAAGCTTACCGAAGAAACTCCGTCGCCATTTATGACAGATGAGCTTCGTGAAGCAATGGGAGAAGCAGCCGTTAGAGCTACCGAGTTTATTAAATACGAAGGAGTTGGTACAATAGAATTCTTAGTTGATAAGGATCGTAACTTCTACTTTATGGAAATGAATACTCGTATTCAGGTAGAGCACCCAATTACAGAGCAGGTTATTGATTACGATTTAATACGTGAGCAAATTAAAGTAGCAAGTGGTTTACTTATTTCAGGAAAAAACCATTTACCTAAACTTTTCTCTATTGAGTGTAGAATTAATGCTGAGGATCCGTTTAACGAATTCCGTCCATCTCCGGGTAAGGTAACAAATTTCCATGCTCCAGGAGGACACGGAGTACGTGTTGATACTCATGTTTATGCAGGATACGTTATTCCTCCATATTACGATTCGATGATTGCTAAGCTTATTACAACTGCGCAATCAAGAGAAGAGGCTATTAATAAAATGAAACGTGCATTAGATGAGTTTGTTATTGAAGGAGTAAAAACTACTATTCCTTTTCACAGAGCACTAATGGATAACGAAGCTTATAACGAAGGTGTTTATACAACTGCGTTTATGGATACATTTGTATTAGAAAGTCCTAAATAAATAACCTGATTTAGTAGGTTTATTTATTAAACATAAAAAAAAGTCTGTATCTAAATTTAGATACAGACTTTTTTTTATGAAATACTTTTAAAATTATATTAAAGTTTATCGAGGCATTATTATTTACAGCTAGTTAATTAGCCATTTTTATAAGCCACCATTAATTTGTTTTTATCTAAAATACAGATTCTATCTTTTTTAAGTTCTATAACCTTTTCCTCGTTAAATTCTCTCAAAACTCTACCTACACTCATTACTGACATGTTAGAGAATTCGGCTAAATCTTTACGAGTTATAAACGACATAATTTCGTTGCTATCGAAAACATCGGTTGATAGAATTAACAATGACCAAGCAATACGTCCGGTAAGTTGTTTCGACGAAGAATTAGCCATGTTGTTAAAATTACTAACACCTTTTTTATTGATGTTTTTTATTGTTTCGGCAGCAAACTTACTATTTTTATTTATCAGTTTTTCAAACAAGCTATTATCGAAACTGCAAACAATACAATCAGTTAATGCCTCTAGTGTGTGTTGCATTATGGTGTTTACAAAAAGCCCGTCAAGTCCTATTAAATTACATTTTTTTTCTATTGAAACTAATGTTCGGGTGCTAGTAAATTCTTTGTAGAATTTAACATAACCTTTCTTTAAAAATAAGATGTTTGTGTTTGCCGATCCTTGCTTAGCAAGTACTTCACCTTTCTTATAATTAACTATAATTTTGGTTTTTTCTAGTTCCTCTAAGTCCTCACTTGTAAGTACATCAAAGCACTTTGACCTACCCTTGCATTTTATGTCAATATACTCATTGTCTCTAAACGTCATGATTGTGTTATTTAAGGTTGCAAATGTACATTTTTTAGTTTCTTAAGCATCACTATTTAAGATTATTAGGAAAGATTGTTAACGAGTGTTATTGTTTATGCAACATAAGTAACTGTTTTTGATAAATATAGATACCTGTATATGTGTTTTATTTATCGTTTAAATAGGTTATTCTATGATGTTATACAGTGATAAATAAGGATTGGCTGATTAAATTTGCGAACAAGTATTGTAAAAATCACAATTATTATTAATCACATGAAGAATAATGCACTAATGTTTTTGACTTTGATGTCAGTTTGGGTGTTGCTTAACGCATCATTAGACCCAACGCTATTGGCTATCGGAGCAGGTGTTAGTTTGCTTATATCTTTTGCTTTTTGCTCAAAATGCGATGTAATAAGTGGTATAAACTTAAGTCCCAAGGCTATAGCTTATTCATTTATGTTCGTTTTTGTGTTTATTGGCGAGTTGATAAAAGCAAACATTAGCATCTCAAAGAGAGTTTTAGCGCCTTCACTACCTATTAATCCAGGTATTGTACAGGTAAAAACTAAATTGAAGTCGAAAGTTGGAAGAATGGTATTAGCAAATGCCATAACTCTTACGCCAGGTACATTTACATTGGATATTAAAGGCGAAGACCTTTTTATTCATTGGGTAGATGTAAAATCAACAGATGTTGATGGAGCGACAAAAGAGATAGTATCAACGTTTGAAAAGTATTTGGAGGTAATGTATGGTTAGTTCATTTATTTATTTAGCTGTAGCGATTAGTTTAATCAGCGTTTTGATCGTCTTAGTAAGATTTGCTAAGGGACCAGAAAAAGTAGATCGCATTGTTGCTTTTGATGTTATTTCAATTATTGGAGTTTCATTAATATTATTAATAGCAACGTTGATGAAGAGAGTTATTTACATTGATGTAGCAATAGTTTATGCTATTCTAGGATTTATCGGTGTAGTTGTTGTTTCACGATTCATTAAAAAAGGACTGTAATGGGAGATTTGTTAGAAATTATTGGAGGTGTATTTCTGGTATTAGGTAGTATTACTATGCTGTTAGCAGCAATTGGAATGTATCGTATGCCTGATTTTTATAACCGTATCCAGGTGGCTACAAAAGCTTCAACATTGGGTTTATTGCAAGTGGCTTTAGGAGTTGGATTAATTATGCCAGGATGGGCACCAAAATTGGTTGTTCTTTTTGTGTTTATATTATTCACAAACCCTATTTCTTCTCATTTAGTAGCTCGTGCTGCTTACTTTACAAAAGTACCAATGAGTAAGGATACTAAAATTGACAAACTAAAAGAGTCAATTAGCAAAGCACATTTGAAAACTGTAAAAACTAAAGCTTAAGAAAGATGTTAACAGTATTAGCAGCAATATTAGGAATAGCAGCTGTAGTAGGAGCATACTACGCTATTCACAATGAAAAATTGACCGCAGCTATAATTGCATCAGGAATAGTTGGTATGGTGTCGTCAATATTATTTTTATTATTAGCAGCACCAGATGTTGCAATGACAGAAGCAAGTATTGGTAGTGCATTAACTACTGCTATCTTTTTCTTCACTTTAAACAAAATAAGACAAACAAATGGATAAGAAATTTATGGTAGCGCTGCTTGTAGCAGCTATGGCAGTTATTCTATTTCCTTTGTTTCAATCATTTGAAGGAGGAACGCAATTAAGCGAATTAGGACAATATTACACGCAAAATGGAGTAAGCGATACAGGAGCAACCAACTTGGTAGCATCTGTAGTTGTTACTTACAGAGGGTTAGATACTCTTGGTGAGGTAACTATTTTATTCCTTGCAGCATCTATTATCTCATTCTTTTTGAGTGTAAGTAAAGATGATAGAATTGAAAACAGAACAGTTATGTCTGTAACCGAAATTTTGAGTACCGCATCTCAAACTCTTGTGCCAATTATTGTATTGGTAGGAGCTTATATTTTGGTTAACGGTCATTTAACTCCAGGTGGAGGTTTCCAGGGTGGTGCTATTATTGCATCGGGTACCTTACTTATGTTCTTAGCAAATCCAAATCACAAATTAAACCACACAATTATTCATGTTATTGAATCTACTTCAGGTATTGCATTCGTAGCTATTGGTGTTATTGGTGTTTTAATGATGGACGGCGGATTTTTAAGTAACAAGTTGTTCGATCTTGGTACTCCGGGTGAGGTTATCTCAGCAGGAGCTATGCCATTAATCAACATTTTCTTGGGACTTAAAGTAGGAACAGAGTTATCTAACGTTCTTGGAATATTTGTAGAATCACAAAACGAGAAATAAGATGGATCAGTATTTAGGACAAGTAGTGATGGCAATAGGATTTATTCTTGCAATTTTAGGGTTGTATGGCTTATTGTCTCAAAAAAACATGATAAAGATGATTCTTGGTTTCTCAATATTTACTACTGGTGTAAATATTATTATGGTTGCCATAGGATATGTAAAGGGAGGTACAGCACCTATTTTAGATGCTGAAGGAAATGCAGTTGCAAAATTTGTAGATCCAGTACCACAGGCTTTGGTATTAACATCAATCGTTATTGGATTAGGTGTTACAGCTATGATGTTGGCTTACGTTATGAAGTTGTATCAGGATAAAAAGAGTTTGAACATAAATGACTATAAAGATTTAAAATGGTAGGACCAATTTATATTATAGCACTTGCTCTCGGACTTGCGTTTTTCCTTGGGTTTTTTGGAAAGTCGGCTAAGACTCTTTCAGTTTACCTAATGTTAGCAGGACTTGCTGCCATGACATGTATCTCTGGTACGTGGCTTAGCGCATTTATCGACGGAAGTGTTTCGACACAGGAAATTTATACGGCTGGTTTTAAACCTCCGTATTCTATTAATTTAAGAATGGGTCTTGAGGAGGCTGCGTTTACGTTTATTATTAACCTAATCGGACTTCTTGGAGGAACATACTTATTTCAAACACTTAAAAAAGCAGGTAATGCCGCAATGTCGGTATTTATCATACTTATTATGAGTTTGAATGTTATTGTAATGACACGTGATCTTTTCAACCTTTTCGTATTCGTTGAGATTGGAAGTATCGCTACTGCTGGTTTAATACTTTTAGACAAAGAGTCGAAAGCATTACAAGCCGGTTTGAAATACATGATTGCTACAGGAGTAATTTCTGGTTTATTATTAATCGGAATTATATTTGCTTATAGCTTTGTAGGTAATTTAAATATTGATGCTATTATTGGTGCTAACCTTGCAGGTACAACTGCTGGTATGGTTGCTGCTTTTTTAATAGTAGTTGTTCTTGTACTTGAGTTAAAACCTTTCCCAGCAAACGGATGGGGACTTGATGTTTACGAAGCTGCAAACCCTGGAGTTGGTGCATTAGTATCGGCTGCAATCGGAACTGCTAGTTTATTCGTACTTCACAAAGTTCTACCAATGGCTGGAGAATCTTTTTACCCTTACATTGTAGCGGTAGGAGTTATTACTTTTGTAGGTTCGAACTTAGTAGGTACTCAACAAAAAAATGCAAACCGTTTGTTAGGATATTCTTCTATCGGACAACTTGGATTGGTTGTTGCAGTTATCGGACTAGAGCCTGTATTAGGAACTAGTTTTAAATTCATCGCATTTGCTTTAATAATCAATCACGTATTGGCTAAAGCAGGTTTGTTCTGGATTTCAGGAATTATTAGAAAAGCTAATATTTCAGAATGGTCGGTATTGCGTACAAAACCAGCATTACTTATTTCATTCTTGATTTTCATATTTGCTTTAATCGGATTCCCTCCATTCCCTTCTTTCTTCGGAAAATATCAGTTAATCATGAATTTGATTTCTTCTGATAACATTGGTACTGCTGCATTTATCCTTATCGGATCTTTTGCCGAAGGTATTTACATGTTCCGTTGGGTAGGCGATGCGTTGAAAAACGAAGTTGCTGAAGATGCTACTGAATCTCTTGATTGTGGAAAACTAAACAAGGTACTTCCTGTATTATTGATGGCTGTAGCTGTTGTTGCTGCCGGATATTTATCAATACCTTTTGTTGATGGAGCTTATTCTACATACTTTATTCCACTTGCATTTATTATGTTTATTGGATTAATTGATAGTTTCCTTCCTGCTGTTGTAAAGAACGTTGTTTCTATTGCAGGTATGGCATACTTCACTTACGTTATGTATCCAATTATTGAGGGTGATTTAATGCGTTCTATTTTCTTCGGAATATTTATGATTGGGGGTATTCTTACTCTTATTCCTGGATTTGCTAAGAAAGGTAAGCGCGAAGGTTTCTATCCTGCTGCATTATTAATGTATGCTGGTTTAGCAACTATTATTACTGCTGATAACACTTTCGGATTTTTCTTCGGATGGGAATTAATGACTGCTGGTTCTTACTTCCTTATCATTCGTGGTAAACGTTCAAAAGCTCACGCATATTCATACATGTTGTTCTCTGTTGCCGGAGCTTACTTAATCCTTTTCGGATTCGGTTTTGCTTATCAAGCAATTGGTTCATCGTTGTTAGAAGGATTAGGAGAGATTAAATTGTTGCCTACATTGGCTTACACTGCATTGGCTATTGGTTTCATGACAAAAACGGCATCATTAGGTCTTCATATATGGTTGCCAGGTGCACACGGTGAAGCTGAGTCTGACGTATCTCCAATGGTATCGGCAGTATTGCTTAAAGCCGGAGTATTTGGTTTAATGTTGTTGTTCCTTAATATGGGAGACAATGGTGAAACTATTTTATACGTACTAGGTTGGGTTGGAGCATTTACTGCTTTAATGGGTAACCTTTCTGCAACTTTCCAGGAAGATGCAAAACGTATGTTGGCTTACTCTTCAATAGGGCAATTAGGATATATCCTTTTCGCTATTTCAATGATGACTACTTTAGGATGGTTAGCAGGTTTTACTTATGTGTTAAACCACTTTATGTTTAAATCTATTCTGTTTATGGTAGTTGGAGGAATTGTTGTAGCAACAGGTACTCACGATTTATACCGTATGGGTGGACTTATCAAAAAAATGCCTTTAGCATTTATAGCTGTTATGGTTGCTATGATTACTATGGCTGGTCTTCCACCACTTTCAGGATTTGCAGGTAAATGGTTGTTCTACAACGCTGTAATTCTTAAAGGATGGTACATTCAAGGAGTTATAGTATTCTTTGCAGGTACAATTGCATTTATGTATGCATACAAAATGCTTCACTCAATTTTCTTTGGTCAATTAAAAGATAACCACCGAAACTTAAAAGAGTTAAGTCCTGCAATATTAATTCCTGCTTATATTCTTATTGCAGGTATTATGTACTTCTCAGTATTCCCACAAGACGTTCTACAACCTATAAACGAACTATTAGTTAGTTTAAATCTTGGAGATACACTTACATGGGCTGCCGATGGTAATGCAACTACAGTATTAAGTAACTGGAATGGTAATGCTGTTATGATAATTATTGTAACAACATTTGCTTTAGTATTGCTTTATACTATGCTAATTACTGGTAAAACTAAAAAACTTGAGCAGTTTAACATTGCTTATTCTGCCGAGCGTCCTTTCCGTCCTGAAACAACACATTATTCACATAATATGTTTGCAGGATTAAATAAGGCTATTGGATTTTTAGTAGCTCCTGGAATTACAAGTTTCTGGAATAATGTAAGTACTATGGTAATGGATTTTGCTGGTATGGTGAGAAGAATTTACAGTGGTAATGGACAGGTTTATGCTGGTCAGATCATTGTTTATATCATAGTTTTCTATTTTATAGCATTAGGTAAATAATAACTATTTAATCAATTGCTATTAGTTATAAATATTGGTTTGTAACTAATAGCAATTGATATTTAGTTTGATAATTATAATTATGGATTATAGTATAACAAAATTTTTATGGTCATTGCTTGGGCTATTCATTATCCTTAACTGGGGAATGCTTATGTCGTCAACAATGCGTAGAGTAGGAGCAAGACTTGCTGGTAGAATTGGAGTACCAATGTATCAACCTTGGATTGATCTTGCTAAATTAATGGCTCTTAAGACTTGGTTGTCTCATGGAGTTATGTACTACATAGGACCTGTATTTCGTCTTGTAGGAGGTGTAGGTATGTTCCTTTTTATGCCGATAATTTTCGGTTCTGAAATTTGGAGTAACTATTCTTTTTCGGGAGATTTAATCTTATTGCTTTATTTCCAATCATTCGGAATGTTAGGTATGGCAATGGGTGCATCTGATAGTTCATCGCCACACGCCTCAATAGGTATTTCTCGTGGTTTAGCTCAGTTTGCAGCAGTAGAGGTTCCTATGACTTTAGCAGTTATTGCAATTGCTATTCAACACCAAACGTTTTCGTTTAATTCAATTATGGAAGCTCAACAAGGTGGAGTATTAAATTGGACTATTTTTACTAACCCATTAGCATCTATTGCTGGTATGTTAGCAATGTTAGGAGCAATGAGCCACTCGCCATTTAACCTTGTAAAAGCACCAAACGAAATTCCAATAGGACCACCAACTGAATATCACTCATCATTTTTGAGTGTTTTACGTACAAACAGTGCTATTATTCACGTAGTAGAAGCTGCTTTGTTCATGAACTTATTCTTCGGTGGAGCTGATACTTGGTTAATGTACATTGTTAAAACTTTCTTCGTTTACTTTATTTCGGTATTTGTAGGTATGGTTTTCCCTCGTATGAAAGTTGAAGATTCGGTACGTTGGTTCCTTAAATGGCCAACAGCAGTTGGAATTATTGCAGTATTAGTAGCTGCATATTGGAAGTAATTTTTAATTGCCTTTTGCAAATTAAAAACGTTATAGGCTTTAAGCTTTAATTCGAATGCTTTATTAGCATCGTTAAGGCTTAATGCTTTAGTTGTAAATAAAAATGTTGGTTTGTAATAATTATTTGATTTTCAAATAATTGCACATCATTTTTGCATTGGTAGTATAATTTGTACTACTGTATAAAGCATTATAGCGTATAGCTTTTTTTGCTAAAGCAAAAAAAAAGAAAATGGAAGAGAAAAAAGATAAGTTTTTAGCACCTGAAAACGAAGTTAGACAGGTGTCTGCTCCTGACGGATCTATTATTGAAGTTGATCCGTTAAAGGATTACTTCAGTCAAGAGAAGCCAGAGCCATATAAAGTAGGTTCAGGGCCTGTTGAGAATTTCCTTAACTGGGCACGTGCTGAGAGTTTATGGGTATTAGGATTTGGAACTGGATGTGGAAGTATTGAAATTCCACCATTGGTAACACCTCGTTTCGATATGTACCGTTTTGGTGTGCAAATGAGAGCTACTCCACGTCAATCAAACGTATTTATTATTTCAGGATACCTTGCCATAAAAACTCTTAAAAGAGCTATTCGTGCTTACGAGCAAATGCCTAGCCCTAAATATATAGTTGCACTTGGTAGTTGTACAATTAATGGAGGTATGTATTACGATTCATACAATACCATTAATCGTTTAGATCAATATTTGCCAGTTGATGCTTATATAGCTGGATGTATGCCACGTCCGGAGGCTTTATTAGCTGGTTTTGCTGAGTTGAAAAAACTTATTAAAGCTGGTAAAGGTCACAAGGCAAACGAGTATGTTGAAAATCTTGAATGGTACAAAACAAACCAAAAGAAGATTATCAAGGATTGGAATATGCCTGATTACAACTGGTAATATTGAGTTGAAGCGTTTATTGTTGTAAAATTTAATTTATCAGCAAAACAATTATAGTTATGTTGATAAATGATTAAATCATTCAACGATTAAACAATTAAACATTGAAGAAAAAATGCAAAAAGGAATAAATAATTTGATTGAAAAATTCGGTGCCTCTGATTTAGTTGAGAGAAGATCGGGTTTGTCTTTTATTACTGTTGATCAAACTAAAGCTGTTGCCGCTATCACACATCTTAAGGATATTGATGGTTATACTGTTTTATCTTTTATTACAGCAGCAGATTGGATTGAAGATGGAAAGATGCAATTAACTTATATGTTGAATAATCCTGCTGAAGTTGCAGAGATTGCTATTCGTGTAATGTTAGAGCGTAAAAAAGAAGCTGGAGAATCAATGGAGACAATTCATCACCTTTGGCCAAATGCTAAAAAATGGCAACAGGAGTTGAAAGAAATGTACGGTGTTGATTTCCCAACAAGCCCAGGTGTTAACGATTCTTTCATTCTTGAAGGATGGGATGATATGCCACCTAACCGTCGCGATTTCGATACTAAGCAATATGCAGAGGACACTTTCTTCCCTCGTGGAGGTCGTGTTACTCACGATCCTGCTACTTACATGCGCGAACAGCTTGATCCAAAAGATCCTCAGTACTATACTAAGAAGAAGAAAAAAGACATTAATAGTTAATTTTTGAGAGATGGGAATTAGTAAATTATTTACGATGAATGAAGACAGAAGTCTTTATCCTGAACATGATGAAAATGGGAAACCTATCATCGACCTTGAGTCTCATAAGTTTTTAAAACTATGGCAAGGACCTCAACATCCTGGTATTACTGGTAACATGTCGTTAGAATTGACAGTAAGTGGAGATGAAATTGTAGAATCTAAAACTCACGTAGGTTACCTACACCGTGGATTTGAGAAGTTACTTGAACGTAGATTGTTTGTGCAATGTATGCCAACATCTATCCGTTTGTGTGTTGCCGAACCAGATCCAAATGAGTACATAGTATCAACAGCTGTTGAGGAGCTTGGAGGAATTGAAATTCCTGATAATGCTAAATGGTTGAGAATGCTTTCGTTAGAAATGGCTCGTTTACAAGTTTTGTTACGTGGTGTTCCTGGTCAGGCTGGTACTTTTGCACTTGGTTTAGGATACCAGTGGGGTAACTACCTTCGTGATTTAATTCTTGATAGTTTTGAAGAATTAACAGGTGGGCGTGTTTATCATATGTACATTATTCCTGGTGGAGTTCGTGGTAATTTACCTGAAGGCTTTAAAGGGCGTATGTTAGAAAAACTTAAGCTAATTGATGAGTTTGTTGTAAAAATAGACAAGTTGATTTTTCAAAACGTTGTTTTCGAAAGCAGAGCCAAAGGATTAGGTCATATACCTAAAGAGTGGGTTGATAAATATGGAGTTTACGGACCTGCAGCTCGTGCGTCAGGTGTTATGCGCGATGTGCGTAAAACTAACCCTTACTTAAACTACGATCAATTAGATTTCGAACCTCATGTAACTACAGAGGGAGATGTTTATGCTCGTTCGGTTGTTAGATACAATGATCTTCAAATGACTGTTGACATGATTCGTCAGATTTTAGATAAGATGCCTGATGGTGGAGATATTAGAGCGCAAACTCCAAACGTTTTACACTGGAAAATTCCTAAAGGAGAAACTTATGTAAAGTGTGAAAGTTCTCGTGGTGAGTATGGTATGTATTTTGTGACTGACGGTAGCGATAAGCCTCGTAGAGCTCACTTAAAAGGACCTTCTTATACTCACGCAAATGCACTTTTAGATAAATTGCTTATTAATGCTAACATAGCAGATACAGCGGCAATTATGGTTTCTTTAGCAACTTGTCCTCCAGAAATAGAGAGGTAAATTGGTTTAACTGTTGAAATGTTGAACTGTTGAAATACTTCGGTGTTTTAACAACTAAACAAAAAACTATTAAACGAATAAACATTAAGAAAAAATGAATATAAAAAAGTTATTAACACCGTTTACTGCTTGGGGTAATGTAACTAAAGATCCTGTTACAATTAAGGATCCTTTAAACGAGCGTCCAGGTGCAGATAGATATAGAGGTTTTCACCGAAACGATGTAGAAGCATGTGTTGGTTGTGGTTCTTGTGAAGATATTTGCGAGAATGAAGCAATTGACTTAATGCCTGCAAAGGATACAAAAGATGGTGATTCAGGATTACGCCCAATGATTGATTACGGTCGTTGTTGCTGGTGTGCTCTTTGTGTTGATGTTTGTACTACAAACTCACTTACATTGAGTAACGAATATACTTGGATTTCTACCGACCCTGAAGATTTCAGATATATACCTGGTATAGATAAAAAAGAATGGGATAATAATAACGATAAAGGTTGGAAAAAACCTGAGCCAAACTACGAATTCTATCCATTAAAAAGAATTCAACCGTCTCACTTATCGCCCGAAGATCGTTCCGATTCGTTTATCGAAATGATGCATGGTTATTCAAAAGACCAAGCAATGCAAGAAGCCGATCGTTGTGTTGAGTGTGGTATTTGTACTGCAACTTGTCCTGCACACATGGGTATTCCTGAGTATATCAAAGCTATTCGTAACGATGATTTAGAGGAAGGTTTACGTATACTTTACGATACAAACCCATTACCAGAAATTTGTGGACGTATTTGTACTCATAAATGTGAAACTGTTTGTACAATCGGACATAAAGGAGATCCATTATCTATCCGTTGGCTGAAACGTTATATTGCCGATCAAAATCCATCGGAGAGATATAAGAAAATTCTTGAAACTGAAAACCTTGTATCAAAAGGGAAGAAAGTTGCAATTATTGGTGCTGGTCCTTCTGGATTATCAGCAGCTCACTACTTAGTACAGATGGGTTACGAAGTTAAGATTTTTGAAAAACTTGCAGCTGCCGGTGGTATGATGCGTTACGGTATTCCATCGTATCGTTTACCTTACGACCAAATAGACAAGGATATTGATTACATCTTAAGTCTTGGAGTAGATATTCAGTATAACATAAACGTTGGAAACGGTGAAGGAGAAATTTCTCTTGAAACTTTAGGAAATGATTATGATGCTGTATTCTCTGGTACTGGGTTACACTTAGGACGTTCAACAGGTATTCCTGGTTCTGATAACAAGCACGTTTACGCTTCTCCAGATTTATTACGTTGGATAGTTGAAGGAAAAGAATTTGAGGTTCCTGAAAACGTAGTAGTTATTGGTGGTGGTAACGTGGCAATGGACATTACTCGTTCAATGGCTCGTTTGCAGATGAAGAAATACGGAAAAGTTGGTGTTATTACTACTGCTCTTGAAGGAGAAGATAAAATGCCAGCCGATCGTGAAGAAATTGACGAAGGACGTGAAGAAGGATGTATTATCAACCCAGGTTGGGCTCCAAAATCAGTGGAAATTGATTCGAATGGTGTACCAACAGGATTAAATGTTGTTAAATGTCACTCTTTATTCGATTCTGAAGGACGTTTCAACCCTCAAACTGATGAAGACAATAAGGAATTCTGGCCTGGTACAATGATTATTGAATCAATTGGACAGGGTATGGATATTTCTTACCTAGATGGAAAATACAAAGATCAGTTAGAATTCGGACCAAGAGGAAGAGTTCAAACAGATGAGTATTACCAAACAGGTTTACCATGGTTATTCATGGGTGGAGACATCATTAAAGGACCAGATGTTATTACAGGTATTGCTACAGGTCATAAAGCTGCAGTAGGTATCGACAGAATGCTAAATCCAGAATTCTAGAAATAGATTTTAAGATTATATATTTTAAAACCTCCAAGGTCGGATGATCTTGGAGGTTTTTTGTTTTCATAACTTTAGGTGTGTAATCAATATTTAATTTATTCTCTGTCAAATACCGTGATTTGATAAATAGTTATTATCGTTACAATCGCAAAACGTTATAACCTATATAGCGTTTATCATATCCATAATTAATATTTAAACCATAAAAAAAGGGGTAAACCAAACAGTTCACCCCTTTTTAATATTATAAAAGTTCTAATTTAAATCGTGCAATATGTTTACCGATTCTTCAATGTAAGCATCTTTTGTTAAATACTTATGCCATCTTTTTCGTTTTCCAGCTAATGACGAATCTAGTTTAACTAGTTCTAATTCCTTTTTTGTTGAAACAAAATCAAGGTTATTATTGTACTCCGATATAGGTTTGAATTTTTCTATTTCCATTTCAAACTCTTCGTTTTCTTTGTTGTAAGTATCAATATTAAGCGATGCTTTAACATCTTCCTGACGGCTTTTAAGCCATTTAGCATTTTCGTCAATCAAAATAAATTGTTCTGATTCCGAAATACGTTTCGCACTTTTCTTTTTAATATTTTTAATATTATTATTTAAGTGCCATTTCTTGTACTTAAGAGGAGTAATAGTATCCCAAGCCATTGCGTTATCTTGTTCCTTTTCTCCAATATCTAAATACATATATCGGTTTGGTAACTTTACGTCCGATTCAACTCCCTTTAATTGAGTAGCTCCTCCATTTATTCTGTAAAACTTTTGGATTGTTAACTTTATTGCACCAAGTGGTTTTACATCTAATTTTGGATTAATCAAATTGTCTAAATTCCAAATATTCTGCACAGTTCCTTTTCCGTAAGAATGATCGCTACCAATAATAACAGCTCTACCATAATCTTTCATTGCAGCTGCAAGTATTTCAGATGCCGATGCCGAGTATTGATTAATCATTATAACTAATGGGCCACTCCATAAAACGCTTTTATCTTTATCCTTGTATATCTCAGGGTCTTTATCTCTCGATTTTACTTGTACAATAGGTCCGTCTTTAATAAATAATCCCGACATTTTTATTGCAGCTTGTAAAGATCCACCACCATTATTTCTAAGGTCTAGTATAATACCTTCAACACCTTCTTTCTTTAATTTTATTATTTCTTTTTCAACATCATCGGCAGAGTTACGTGCATTTTTATCGTTAAAGTTTACGTAAAATTTAGGAAGATTAATTAACCCATATTTAATATTGTTTTTTTGTATAACAACACTTTTAGCAAATGTTTCTTCTATTTCAACAACATCTCGGGTAATGCTAATTTCCTTTTTGCTACCATTAATTTTCTTAACCAAAAGTTTTACAACAGTACCTTTTTTACCTTTAATTAATTCAACAGCATCATCTAAACGCATACCAACAACGTTTACAGCTTCGCCATCGTTTCCTTGAGATACTTTTATAATTTTATCTTCAACCTCTAAATCTCCTTGTTTCCACGATGGGCTACCACTTATAACTTCTATAATTGTAATGTAGCTATCTTTAACTTGTAAACGAGCTCCAATACCTTCAAGCTGTCCCGACATACTTTGGTCGAAACGTTTTTTGTCTTTTGGTGCAAAATAAGTAGTGTGTGGATCGAATTGAGCTGTTAATACATTTAAATAAATCGATAACCATTCATCTCTGGTTAATTCAACCATTCTTTTATTAAAAGCCTCTACAGTTTTTAAAACACCTTTTCTAGCTTCTTTTTCAAGTTCTTCATTTGTTTTTACAACATATTCGGGGTTGTCTTTAATTTCTTTTTCTTGAGTTTCTAAAGCATCAGTATATCTTATTAATACGTTGTACTTTAAGTATAATCTCCAACGCTCATTAAGTTCATTTAAATCTTTTGCAAAATCAAGCTTATCAACATCCGAAACCAAATATTCATCCTTACTAAAATTCATTGGTTTAGAAAGAATTTCGGTATAAATTTCTTTAGTATTTTCAATACGCTTGTGTACATTTTTATATGTTAAATCGAAAAAAGTTAAATCGCCAAATTTTAACTGATCATCAATTAAAGTATTAAAAGGATGGAATTTATCTATGTCAGATTGTATAAAATACCTCTTCGAATAATCAAGTCTTTCAATATAACTCTCGTAAAAATCTTCCGAAAATTTATTGTCAAGACTGTGAGGAGCGTAATGTCCTTCGTTTAAAACATACTGAATAAGCTCAAGTATAACTCTATCTTTATCTGGTTTAGGTTCTAAAAACCCGTAAGTTACTCCTGCAACTACAAGTATTAACGAAAGAATTGCTATTCTAAATGATTTCTTCTTCATTTACTAGTTTTATTGTTTTTATAAAAATACAAGTATTAAACTTTAATACAATTTTAATACTAATTCCTTAAATAAGGCTCAAATATAGGTATAATCTGAAACTGTAACGCTGTATTTATGCCTAACAATGAAAGATACATTATATATATATCCATATTGCATTTTAATTTACATTTCGGCAATATCACTTAAGCGATATTTGATTTGGTTATTTAATGGCTTAATAATTGGTTATTTATTATGATAGAATTAGAAGTGAACGAGTTAACAAAATACATACTATGAAAAAATATATGACTATACATAAATTTATACTAGTGAAGTTTTATTATAACTGAATAACTAACCATCTACAATTAAAAATTAACCATTACTTATAATATGTATTCTGAACTTCAAATTTTGTAAATTTACACATTATTACTATTGTTTTTTTGATGAACTACTAGTTTAAAGTATGTAGTTGTTTCTGAATTGATAGGTTACTGTTGTTATTTAAATTTAAAAATATATAGATTATGTCTAACAAACCACTAATACTTATTACAAACGACGATGGAATTACAGCTCCCGGAATAAGAATGTTAATTTCTGTAATGAACGAACTAGGAGATGTTGTAGTTGTGGCACCAGATAAGGGGCAGTCGGGTATGGGGCATGCTATTACCATAAATTCAACAATACATATTGATAAACTTACGGTTGAAAACGAGCCTCAAATTGAGTACAGTTGTACGGGTACGCCTGCCGATTGTGTTAAACTTGCTGTTAGTGAGTTGTTAGATCGTAAACCCGATTTATGTGTTTCGGGTATAAATCACGGGTCAAATTCGGCTATAAATGTTATTTATTCCGGAACTATGTCGGCTGCAATTGAGGCTGGTATGGAAGGCATTCCTTCAATAGGATTTTCTCTTTTAGATTTTTCGTTGTCGGCTAATTTCGAACCTGCTAGAAAGTATATAAAAAAAATAGCAAATAATGTTTTAGAAAACGGATTGCCATCAGGAGTAATTCTGAATGTAAATATTCCGAAACTTGAAGCTGACAAAATACAAGGTGTAAAAGTATGCCGACAAGCTAACGCCACTTGGCACGAGGAATTTGATAAACGTATTGACCCACGTGGTAGAACTTATTTTTGGTTAACAGGTAAATTTGTTAACCTTGATGAGGGAGAAGATACCGACGAGTGGGCTTTAGAAAACGGATATATATCGGTTGTTCCGGTTCAGTACGATTTAACTGCATATCATGCAATTCAGGATTTAAATACACGCAACTTAAATGAACTATAAACAGTTATTTATTGGAATGATTTTGGGGTTTGTTACTCCAATTTTTGCTTTTTCGGTGTGGGTTACAACTTTTACAGATTTCGATGTTCCTAGTGCAATTGATTTTGTAATAAAAAGACGTTTGTATGCTGAGGTGTTAAGTTTATCGGCTATATCAAATATGGTGGTTTTTTATTTGTTTATAGAAACCAATAAAGATACTATGGCAAAAGGCGTTATTTTTACTACAATGATTTTAGCGTTTATAGTTTTTGTTATAAAAATGGTAAAGTAATATATCAGTATTAAAAGTTATTTAAAAATAGGAGGTTCTCTAACTAATGTATAAAAATAGTAGGAGAACTAAAGTTTAACAACCAAGTTAGTTTCTCTTTATTTTGTACTGAAAGGGCAATTTATCCAAATATAATTCGAACTTGTTTTTAAACTTTACAAGTACCATGACACAATTTTTTGTGTATATAAATTTAATTTAACGAGTATTTATATGTGCTATATAATTAACCATTACTTACCTATAAATGCACATTGATAAATTAACGTAGAACGTATGAAATATTATATAATTGCAGGAGAAGCTTCAGGAGATTTACACGGGTCTAATTTAATGAAGCATTTATTGAAGGAGGATGAAAATGCCGAATTCAGATTTTGGGGAGGAGATTTAATGCTTGAGCACAGCAATAATATTGTAAAGCATTATAGAGATTTGGCTTTTATGGGTTTTGCCGAGGTGGCAATGAATTTACGTACCATATTAGGAAATATAACATTGTGTAAATCTGACTTATTAGAGTATAAACCCGATGTGTTAATACTTATTGATTACCCTGGTTTTAATATGCGTATTGCCGAATTTGCCAAAAAAAATGGAATGAAAGTATTCTATTATATTGCTCCGCAAATTTGGGCTTGGAAAGAAGGACGAATAAAAAACATTAAAAAGTACGTTGATAAAGTTTTTGTAATTCAGCCTTTCGAAAAAGCTTTTTATAAAAAACACAATTACGAAGTTGATTATGTTGGGCATCCGCTAGTTGATGCTATTGAAAATAGCGATGCTGTTGATGAAGATGCTTTTCGCAAAAAATTTAACTTAAATAGCAAGCCAATTATTGCGGTTTTGCCTGGTAGTAGAAAGCAAGAAATATCAAAATCTCTTCCACTAATGCTTAGTGTAATGGATAATTTTAAAGATTATCAGTTTGTAATTGCTGGTGCACCATCTCAAAAGTATTCGTTTTATCAAAAATATATTACATCAAACAATGTAAGTTTTATTGACAATAAAACGTATAATTTATTGCAAATATCTCATGCTGCACTTGTTACATCCGGAACTGCAACTCTTGAGGCTGCGCTACTTAAGGTACCCGAAATTGTATGTTATAAAACAAGTAGTATTTCGTATCATATAGGTAAACGGATAGTTAAAATTGACTATATTTCGTTGCCGAATTTAATAATGGATAAGGCTATTGTTACCGAATTAATTCAGGATGATTTTAACACCGAAAGGCTTACATCAGAATTATCATTAATAATTGAAGGAGATGGTAGAAAAGAAATGTTAAATAATTTCGATAAATTAACTTCAATACTTGGTGGAGGCGGTGCTTCGGCAAAAGTTGCAAACTTAATTGTTAAATATTTGCAATAAATAAACAATAAATAAACAACGTTACTAATTCTGTATTTTATTACTTTAAAACAAAATACAGAAAACTATACCCACACTTATTTTATGAAACAATTATTAGTTATAATCTTGTTTTTAGGCATTTACGCTAATGCTATTGCCGATGATGGTAAACTAATGATTCGTTTATTTTCAACATCAATTAGTGCTAGTACTAAGGTTAAGGTTACATCGGGGCATTACTATTTACTAGCATTATCGAAAAATAAAAAGGTAATTGATACCATTGCAAAAGTAACAAGTGCCAATGGTAATTCTTTATTATTTAATTATTATAGATTACGTATAAAAGTACGCAAATCTAATTCCGAACTTGGTTGGTATGGCAATATTGAGTTACGTGCTGCTAATAATAAATCATCGTTTAGTGTGGTTTACGGAAATGAATTTAAACGTAATTATAACGGATCGTTATTAATATATCCTAAAAAAAAGAATTTAGAGGTAATAAATAAAATTGATATTGAAAGATACGTAGCAGGTGTTGTAAAATCGGAAGTTGGAGTAAACAGAAGCGCTGAGTTTTACAAAGTACAATCAATATTAGTTAGAACTTATGCTATTAAAAATAGAAATAAATTTATAGCCGATGGTTATCATTTAACCGACGATGTGCGTAGTCAGGTTTATTTCTCGAAATGCGATTTACCTATTATAAATAAGGCTGTTAATATTACAAAAGGTAAGGTTGTTGTTGATAAAAAAAACAATTTAATATTGGCTGCTTTTCATGCAAATAGTGGAGGACAAACCATAAATTCAGGAGATGCTTGGGTTAGAGAATTACCCTATTTGTTATCGAAAAAAGATCCATTTAGTGTGCAAACCGACGAGGGTACTGCTTGGAGTGTTACAATGGATAAAAACGAATATTTAAACTATTTTTTAAAAAATGCACCGCAGTATTCTAAAAATAAAAAGTTCAAAGAAGCTGTGCTGAATTTCTCTCAAGTTAATAGAAGACCTAATTTTGTTTACAAAAATTTTAAAATAAAACTAAAAACAATACGTTTACAATTTAAGCTTCGATCTTCATTTTTTAGTGTAATACCTAAAGGAAATAAAGTTGTGCTTAAAGGAAAAGGATATGGTCATGGAGTTGGTTTATCGCAAGTAGGAGCAAGTAATATGGCCGAGGAAGGATATAGTTATCAGAAAATAATAAAATTTTATTACACCGGAGTACAAATTAAAAACTACTCATTATAAATGTAAGTTACATTACCGAAAATTTCAGTTCTATTTTGTTTGTAGTAGGTAGCTAAAAATGAGTTGTTTTTAGCTTTCTAAAACCAAACAAATTAACACATCGTTACCTTGAGAGGGACTTGTGGAATAGAAAGGTGTATCACGACAGAGAAATACTCACTATTGTCACTATTAACATAGATGTTTCAACTACGTTAAACTCTGTTCAACATGATGCTCCTACAATAATTACCTACTATTTTTAACATAAACCAAAATATATTAGTTCTGAATTTAAGAAACATAAAATGGCAATTTGTAAAACTCATAAGAGTTTGCAAATTGCCATTTTATGTTTTGTATTATTTAATTTGAGATATTAAATTGATAACAACACATTGTTAATTTAACGAAGTGTTGTTAACCATTATTTACAAATCAACATTTTCTTTAAAAGGAAAATCAATGTTCATTATTTCTTCAATCAAGCTCGATAGCCTTTCTCCGAAACCATTAATATCTTCTGTTTCTAAAATTTGAACTTTGTTTTTTGATAATATTAAAGTATTATTTGAAACTGTGTTTTTAAGAGAAATTATACCACTTACTAATTCGTTGTCAACAAACTCTGGGAAATTTTGACGTACCATCATAGCATAAGCCATTAATTGCAGTGCTTTAGGTTTTCCCTCTTCATTGGTAATTTCATCGAATGTTGATATTCCAACATCTTTTGGTTCAACTTTTCCCGATTTATAATCTAAAACACGTACCACACCGTCAAGTATATCAATTCTATCAACCGAACCTCTTATTTTTGTTTTTATAATTTGGTTGTTAACTTTTACATCAATACTTGCTGTTAAATCGGCTTCTAACCCAACAATTTTAAGACTTCTGCCTCCTTTAATTAATATTAATTCCGACTTTAAAAAGTTACTAACAAAACCTTTTGCAACATTATAAGCTAGTAAGTTTTTTCCATGAGAAATATCTCCATTTTGATAAACGCTTTGAAATTGAATTTTAGTGTATTTATCAATTAACTTAAACATATTATTAATGTCTTTGTCGGTAATGTATTTACTCACAAATGGTTTGTATAGATCTTCTAAAACGCCATGTATTACAGTACCTAGTGTATTTGGCTTTGCAGTTTCTTCTACTTCATTTTGCTCATCTAATCTTAAAATACGTCGATAATAAAATTCTAACGGATTTCGCATATATAATGATAGGGCAGAAGGAGAGTAACCTCTATCTCCAATTTCAATAAGTCGTTGTACTATTTCTTTATTTTTAGGAATTATAATTTCTTTGGTAACAGTAGGCGATGGTTTACTACTCAATAACGATTCGGTAATGTTAAACATACCTTTGGTTTCGTGTAAAATTTGAGTTATAAATCGGCTTGGTTCTCCTGCTCCAAAATCATCCGATTCGGTATTGTAAAGCAGAAATATATTTTTTGCACGTTGTATTAACCTATAAAAATGATATGCATATAAGGCATCTTTTTCTTTATAAGTTGGTAACCCTTCCTCTAACTTTAAATCGTATGGAATAAACGAATTTTGACCATCGCTTGCTGGAATTACTCCTTCGTTTACCGATGTCATTATTATGGTTTCAAAATCTAAAACTCTTGTTTCTAAAACCCCCATTAATTGTAAACCCTCTAAAGGTTCTCCTCTGAACGATAACGATTCGCTACCCAAAATTTGCTTAAAAAACGAATGCAGAATTTTTACATCTTTAAAAAACGGATAAACCTCGTTGTAAGTTTTAAGTTGATTAAATATTTGAGAAAATCGGAATAAATACTCTAAATCTAACTCGTAATCTTTAGCGTTTTTTGTATATATAGATTTTACGTAAGTTATAATGTTTATTACATTATTAATAGCTGTTGTGCTTTTGTTATCCCACGGGGTAAATATAATTTTAAGTAAATCATTGTCAATAAACTTTAACACATCTTGTTTTCCAATAAACACCAAGTTGTGGTTGTAAATTTGTTTTATTATATGGCTGGGTGTTTTTTCGGTTTCGGTACTAAAGTGGTTAAGTATTTCGTTTAATAGCGGGTGTTTTAATACCGAAATAACATCTTTATGATAAAACGGTTTTTTGTTTCCGGTACGTCCAAGTTTTGTGGCTTTATTCTGCATATCGAAAATTAAATCGAAAAAACCAGCAATTGGAGTACTTTTAATAGGAAACCCCATTGTGATGTTAATCTTATCTAAATTATCGGGCAATGAATTTAACGTTGGAAGCAATAAATTTTCGTCGGATAAAACTACCGCAGTGTTTTTAAATAATTGAGATGGAGATTGATTTTGAGAAATATCTTCAAGAATTTGACCTGCCATTTTTGCCTGACCAATCATTTTTGGTACACCAATAATTTCTATATTTTTAGGCTTGGAAAAATTATCCTGAATCCAATTAAATTCTTCTGTTTTAAATATATCCCAACTGTTTTTATGTTTTCTTAAAAACATGCCAGCTTCCTGAACTGGGTTTTTATAATAATAGCTGTCGGCATCCCAATAAATATTTGCTTTTTCAGCATTTAACATAGCCGTAATAATACTTGTTTCAGCAGAAGTTAACGCATTAAATCCAACAAAGTTAAAATGTTTATCATCGGGTATATTTGTTATAAAATCAGCAATATTGTTCGATGCATTTCTGAAAGCCATACCCTGAAAAGCGTAAGTTTCGGCATTAAGTGTTTTTTTTAATTCATGATAATATACCTCAAGCTGATTCCAAAAATCGAGGTAATTTTTCATCAACTTTGTGGGATCGTTCGGAGTCCAACTTTCAATTCGTTTAACATCTCTTAGATTGCTAAACATTTTATCAGAATCAATTAAATATCTATCAATTTCGTTGAAATCGAATAACGCAATTGAAGCCCATTTAGAGAACTGATCGAAAGTATCTCTATCGTCGGGGTGTATTTTATTTTTTTCTGAAACAGAATCGTAAACCTGATAAAACTTAAATAGCAGAGTAATATTATCGAGTATTTTATATCCGCTAATCTCCTCAATAAACTCCTCGATAGTTATTATTTTTGGCGACCAAATAGCATGTTCCGATTGCTGATGTATTTCGTTTTTCATGAAAACACCGGCTCTACGAGAAGGTAAAACAATAGTTTGATTTTCTATTTCCTTGTCTGATTCCAGAATATTAGAAACTACTTGCGATATAAAACTTTGCATATTTGTTTGTATGTTAATAGTCCGTTACTTTTTAAAGTAACACACTGTACATTGTTAATTTAAATTTTAACGGAGTGTTGTATGTTAAAGTTGTTCGAAATAAATATCCAACATATTAAACGATTTACCCTTTTCAGGTTGAGTTTCTGTTAACGGATATCCCATTCCTAAAATACACTCAACTCTAAAATTATCAGGAATATTTAATAGCTTTTTTACGTAATGTTCCGACGATTGATCTTTAATATTACGGTTTCGTATTTGTACCCAAGTACTTGCCAAATTATTGTTTACTGCCGAAAGCATTAAGTAAGAAGACGCAATTGAAGCATCTTCAATCCACACATCCGACTTTAATTCATCAGCTAAAATTACAATAGCAAGTGCTGAATTATTTAAAAAATTTGCTCCAGAATCTTTACTTTCCGATAATTTATGTAGCATGTTATCATTTCGGATAACCACAAACTTTAATGGATATTTTGATTTAGAAGATGGCGTAAATTCAAGTGGTTGCAGTAGTTTCTTTAAAACTTCATCATCAATTTTTTTATCCGTAAATTTTCTAACACTTCGTCGGTTTTCAATAATATCAATAAAATCCATACAATTTATATAAGAGATTTAAGGTATAACTAAAATAATGAACTACGCTAGTAAATATGTAGCTTTGCTACTAATGAACAAGTGAACATTAATAGAACTAATAATGGTTTATGAACATTAAATAATTAACCGTTTAATTTAACCATTAACTACCTAGTTGTTTAAATATTTCCCAAATAACAACACCTGCACTTACCGAAATATTTAACGAATGTTTTGTGCCATGTTGAGGAATTTCAATAACCATATCCGATGCTGAAACAACGCTTTGTTGCACTCCTTTTACCTCGTTTCCGAAAATAATTGCATACTTGGTATTTTCTTCGGCTTTAAATTCATTTAGCATTGTTGCATTTTCGGCTTGCTCAATCGACGCTATTTTTACTCCATCATTTTTCAGTTTTTCAACCAAGCTTAAAGTATCTTCAACATGCTCCCATTCTACCGAATCGGTTGCACCCAAAGCAGTTTTATGAATGTCTTTATGAGGAGGTTGAGCGGTAATACCACACAAATAAATTTTTTCTACCAAAAAAGCATCCGAAGTACGAAAAACCGAACCAATATTGTTTAAACTTCTAATATTATCGAGTATAACTATTAAAGGTGTTTTTTCGGCTTGTTTAAACTGATTAACATCTTTTCTGTTTAATTCACTGTTTTTTAATTTTCTCATGATGCAAAAATAATGATTTGAAACCGTTTAAGTAATGGTTAATTTTTAATTGTCAATGGTTAATCCTTTAGTACCTATAATACTCCGTTAAATTATAAATTAACAATGTACAATTATCAATTTAATACTCTAAAATTTAGCAATATAAATCATTAAATAGCTATAACATTTTTTATTATTGATTTTACTGAAGTACAGTATGTTACGGTAGAAAATAACGAACTATTTTTTGAATAAATTATTAAAAATAATATACGCATTATTGTAAAATATATTAAATTGTATATAACAATAAAGTGTAATGCAAGTTGCTGATTTATAAATGTAAATATGTAATTATTGCACAAATTTTATTTTAATAATAATTTATTTTAACCTCACTTAATATGAATAAGTTTAAATTAATTACAATAGTTACTGCATTAGGTTTGTTTGCAATTTTTTCATCGTGTAATGATGATGAAGTAGATTATATTGTAACTCAAACCGATTTAAAAACTCAGGCTACCGAAACTGCGTTGGTAGATGTTATTTTAGCAGATGTTGAATTGCAAGGAGAGTCGGCTTTCGAAAGAAATGATAACACTTTTATTCTTGAAAAAAAAGAAGATAATCCATCGGTTAATGTAAAAATTAATACTGTTGAAAAATACATGATTATAGATTTCGGAAGTGGAATTGAAGGAATTAAGGGTTTTGTACGTAAAGGAAAAATTATAGTTAATTATACAGGTGGTTTTTGGAATGAAGGCGATAGTGTAAAGTATAGTTTTAAGGATTATTACATTGATGATAATAAGGTTGAAGGAAATAAAGAGTTTATTAGATTAAAGCCTGTTTTAATAGAAGGAGTATCTAAACCAAAAACAAAAGTAACAGTAGATATTAAAATTGTAAAAGCCGATGAAAGCGGTGTTGTAACCCGAAAATCGGATAGAGTTAGAGTTTGGGAAGAAGGATCGGCAACACGCAAAATTTGGGTTGATGATAAGTTTTCGTTAACCGGTACTTCGTGGGGTAAATACTCTAACGGAAAAGATTATACCATTACAATTACTGAGCCTTTACTTGTTAGTATGGATTGCCCAAATTCAATTGTTGGAGGAGAAGTTGAGGTTAAAAATAACAAATGGACTCAGGTGGTTAATTTCGGAGATGGAACTTGCGATAATTTTTATGAAATTACTAAAGGCGATGTTAGTTTTCCGATGGTTTGGTGATGAAATAACCGAATAAATACAGTATTACATTTAATAATATGTTATTTTATACATCGTTACCTTGAGCGTAGTTTTGCGGAGTTGAAAGGTATATCACTACAAATAAATACTCTATATAATAGCTGTTTATATAGATGCTTTAACTACGTTTTTACCGCTTAACTTTAAAAACTCCGTTCCACATTACTATACTAAACAAAAATAATTACACATTGTTAATTGTTAATTTAACAATGTATTGAAATTACAATAAGAAACATAACTAATACACTTGTCAATTATCGATAGGTGTATTTTTTGTTTGGTATATGTGGTAAATTATAATTTGCTAATAACTGTAAAATATTAAATATGATACGATATACATTAATAATGCTATTTGCTATATTAATTGCATTAAATGTAAGTGGACAAGAATCGGAGAAATTAGATACTATAAAATTGGATACCACAAAAGTTGAAGTTACTGAAGATACTTTGCATCCGGTTATTGAAAAAATAGATAATTCAAGTTCTATTGAAGAATCGTATAATAAAGGAAATGCGTTTCCGGTTATTATTAAAAAGGATACTGTATATACCATTTTTGAGAAAGCAAAAAGTAATTCGGTTTCTACACAAGCAGTTTTGTGTGCCGATAGAATAAGGGATGTTTTAAAAAGAGATATTTATATAAGAGATTCGATAAAGGTTGTTGATAGTGCCGAATATTTGGTGCTTAAATATGCTGGAACTACATTGGTTGAATTTAGCGATACTACCGCAACTGTATCGGGGGCTAGTAAAAGTGAGTATACAATTTATTTAACCGAAAGTTTAACAACTTACTTAGAATCGAATCAAAAAGAAGGTTTACTCGATAAATTAATAAAGGTGGTAATATATTTAGTTATATATATATTGATGCTGTTTTTGTTGAAGTTTTTACATAAAAAAGCCAGAAATTGGGTAGTAAATAACGAGCTTGCAATATTTAGTATGCTCGAAAAAATGAACATACACAGGGTAAAAGAAGAAGATAAAGAAAAGGTAGAAAAGAATTTACTTTACTTAATTAAGTGGATTAACAGAGTGTTTGTTTTGTTTATTTCGTATTTAATGTTGCCTGCAATTTTAAGTGTGTTTTATTACACGCAATCAATTGGAGAAAAATTATTCGGATATGTACTTAATCCGCTTATGCGATCGGTAGATGCTGTTAGTAGTTTTATTCCAAATTTATTCGAAATAATAGTAATAGTTTTTCTGTTTAAAGGACTTTTAAAACTGGTTAATTATTTCTTCGAAGAAATAGAATCGGGTCATATTCATATATCAGGTTTTTATCAAGATTGGGCACAACCCACATCTAACATCGTAAAAATAATACTGTATATATTTTTAATAACAATAATATTTCCGTTGTTGCCTGGTGCCGAATCGGATGCGTTTAAAGGAATATCGGTATTTGTGGGGGTGTTACTGTCAATGGGGTCAACATCGGTGGTATCTAATGCGCTTAGTGGTTTGGTTATGACGTATATGCGCCCGTTTAATGTAGGCGATAGAATTAGTACCGATAGTGTTACTGGTGTTGTAATTCAAAAGAATATATTAGTTACCCGTATTAGAACTCCTAAAAATGTTATTGTTACAATTCCGAATTCGAAAATACTATCCGGACACAGCGAAAATTATTCTAAATCGGCGTTAATATCAAATCTAATAATTCATGGAGGAGTAACAATTGGTTACGATGTTGATTGGAGGATTGTACATAAATTACTTATTGATGCAGCTAAAAATACCGATGGTTTGGTTAATACTAAAGAGCCTTTTGTGTTGCAAACAAGCTTAGATGATTTTTATGTTGCTTACGAAATTAATGCATACACCAACAATGCATCAAATTACATTAATACTAAATCCGAATTATTTAAGAATATTTTAGAACAGTTTAATACTGCTGGTGTTGAAATTTTATCTCCACATTACAGAGCAAATCGTTCGGGTAGAGATACTGCAATTCCTGATAATGAAGAATGATAATAATGGTTAATTGTCAATGTATAATTCTCCAGTACCTATAAAATTATACACACAAATAATTGTGTAATGGCACATATAAACAAATTACGGGTTATTATTGAAAATTAAAATCTTCAATAATAACCCGTAATTTGTTTATTAAGTAAGTGTTGTTTTATAAATATTGAGTTTTATTAGTAACACTAAGCTTTATACTTCTTCGTAAAAATCAACACCCATTCCTTCTTCTTGAACAGAAATTTCAATAATGTGTTTATCTGTAAAGTGCAGAAGTATTTTATCGTTCAATAACTCACCATTCTTTTCCGAAAATGTAACGTCCTTTATTTCGTTATCTAAAATAGGAAACCAATGTTTATCGAGCGTTGCATTTTCTCTAATAATAGTAGCTTGACCATTAAATTCAGTTTCTGTTTTTAGTTTTTCTTCTTCAAAGTTTACACTTTTAACCTCTATGCCATCGTTTTCAGTTCCGTAGTTTAAAGATAAAAGAGTATCGTCTTGCATGCGTAATTCAATCCAATCGAGGCTACTAAACCCATCTTCACTAGCAAGATTTTTCCATAAATAGTAAACTACTTTTCCAATCTTTTTTCCTTTCAATTCCGAAATTGCTTCGTGGCAACTTGTCGATAAAAATCCCATAACTAATTATTTATACTGATTGATGATTTCTAGTTTTAAAGTGGCAAAATTACTAATTAATAACATACTTGTATGTTGTTTCTTACAATAAAACTTTTACATAAAAAACAGAAACACCATGTAATACCAAAATAAACGGCTAATTAGCGTAATTAAGCTTAGTTTTTAGTGGTTTTTTTCGATTTATCGTATAAAAGTTCATCAACTTCAATAATATTTCCGGGTATAAAATCATCAATATGTATATCTCCAATTCTAACTCTAACTAATCTTAGGGTAGGAAAGCCAACCGACGCAGTCATTTTACGTATTTGACGAAACTTTCCTTCAGTTATTATTACCGAAATCCAACTCGATGAACGATGATTATCTCGTACACGAGGTATTCTTTCCACAAAATTAGGGTTACTTATAAGTTTAACTTTAGCAGGTAGAGTAGTGTATTTATTGCTATTATTACCAATGTTAACACCATTTATAAGTTTGCTAATTGCGTTAGGTGTTATAACGCCATCAACTTGTACATAATACTCTTTATCTACACTTTTACTTCTTATATCATCGCTTATTTTTCCGTTGGTAGTTAGTAAAAGTAAACCTTCCGATGCTTCATCTAATCTGCCAATAGCCATTGTTCCTTCGGCAAAATCAAATAATTCTCCAAGTAATTTTTTGCTACGTTTTTGTTGTCCTCTTGTAAACTGACTCAAATATCCGTAGGGTTTATGTAATATATAGTGCATAAATTACAATTCTAGTTTCCATTGTTTATAAAAACCATTAATAGCCTTTTCGTTTGCAATAGTGCTTGCTGGCCCATGTCCGGGATATACATTTACATTATCATTTAAACTATCAATTAAATTTACAACCGATTTTTTAAGGCTTTTAATATCTCCCATTGGAAAATCCCATCTACCAACCGAACCTTGAAAAAGAGTATCGCCCGAGCATAAATCATTATCTATTTTATAACAAACACCGCCAGGAGTATGTCCAGGAGTAAGTATAATCTCAATAGTTTTATCGTCTATTTTAAAAGTTTCCGATTCGTTAATTTGTACAATGTTAATATCTTTTATGTTAAAAGGTACATCTCTGCCAAACATTGTAAAACCGTTGTTGGTATTATCAATAAGTATTTGATATTCGTTTTTGTGTAAATACACAGGAACATCAAAAGCATCAATAGCACCTATATGATCGGCATGTGCATGAGTTAATAAAACACCCAATACAGTTAGGTTTTTACTCTCAACATATCTTAAAAGAGTTTGCTTATCGCTACCCGGATCAACTATGTAGCATTTTTTATTGTGTTCTATTATATAGCAGTTTACAGGTATATCGCCTTGTAATAATAAATGATGAAGCATAGGTTTAAAATTTACGTTTTTTTAAATGTAGTGTAGTATATTTTTATATAGGGATTAATAATAATTCATCATTGTAAATGACGAACTTTTCCAAATATTATTTATGCGGTAAATATAGGTGTTATCAAATCACTGTATTTGTCAGAGAGCCTAAACTTTTTGCTAAGATTATTGGTAATCCATCAAATTTGTTATGTTGTAGATTTTTTTTGCATTGTTGGCTAATACTTGTGTGTCATGCACTGAGAATATAACATCCTTATCTGTGTTATTTTATCCAATTTTTTTTAATATTATGGGCTATAAATTCAAATTGCCATATCTTTTATAGATAATAGTTTTTGTGTTTACTATTCAATAACAATAAAACCAAAATGGGTTAAAAAAACAATTACAGCACTTCAATTTTATCAACTTAAATTTAAGCTGATAAAATTGAGGTACTGTAATTGTTTACTGTAAAAAAATAGGTTTGTTAAATAGCTAATTAAAGGTTGTGTTTAAAAACTTTTAGCTTCGTCTTTCCACCAGTTTTTAACCGATATTTTTTGTCCACCTCTTTCTCTGCATTCCTTTTCGGCCATAATAATAGCGTTGCTTAAATTTTGGTTTCCGGCAACAATACCTATTACTTTTTTGCCCGATTTTGTTGTGCCTTCAGCTATTGCACCATATCCTTTTTTGCTTGTAAAGTAAACCGGAGCGGGAGAATTTCCGCCTAAATTAATACATCTTTCAAATGCAATATCAGATGTATGGGTCGACCCCGAAGAATAACCAAATGTGTCGGTTTGTTGACAAAAGTAAACCGATGTTTGAGCTTGTAATGTGTTTAAATTAACCAAACCAAATACAATAAATAATGCAAGTGCTGTTTTTTTCATAGTAATTTTTTTTAGGGTTGATATATGTGTTAGGTAGTTTTGTAATGTTAATTTTCAGTAGCCTTTAGGTTTTATATTTTTTAATTTTACTACTATAATTTTTTAATATAAACGGGCTTTAAAAAGTATGTTTTATTAAAAGTATATTTCAGAAGGTAATAGATTAACCAAATTATAGTATCAATTGTTTAATTGATTTAATAGGTTAATTACCTGTATTATAGTTTGTTATGATAAATATACTAATAGATATTCAACTATCAGTAGTTAAATACAAAATATTATTAGTTAAAATGCTTATTTATAAGATGTTACGATTTGAGTTTGTAGTATTGTAGTAATTATTTATCCTTGATAATCAGTAAGTTGTAATATACCGGCTGTTACATTCTTATAATACATAATTATATATTATTTTTGCAAACTCTAAAGTTAAGATATACATATATGCAATTATCAGAACAAGAAATAGTTAGACGTGAGTCGCTTCAGAAGTTAAGAGATTTAGGAATAGATCCTTACCCAGCAGCTCAATACATGGTTGATACATATACAAAAGATATTACCTCGGATTTTGAAAAGTTTGATGGTAAAGAAGTTGTTATTGCTGGTAGAATGATGAGCCGTAGAATTATGGGTAAAGCATCGTTTGCCGAAATTAAGGATGCTCAAGGTCGAATTCAGGTTTATATTTCCAGAGATGATATAGCTACCGAATCTGTACCTGAAATGTATAATCAAGTGTTCAAGAAACTTATGGACATTGGTGATATTATAGGTATAAAAGGTAAAGTTTTTAAAACACAAGTTGGAGAAATTTCAATTCATGTTACAGAACTTACAATGCTTTCTAAATCGTTAAAGCCTCTTCCGGTTGTTAAAACCGATGATAAAGGTGTTGTGCACGATGCATTTAACGATCCTGAAATGCGTTACCGTCAGCGTTATGTAGATTTAATTGTAAACGATAGCGTAAAAGATACTTTTATAAAGCGTACAAAAATTACCAATACAATGCGCCAATTCTTCAACGATGAAGGATATTTAGAAGTTGAAACTCCAATATTACAACCAATACCGGGTGGTGCAACAGCACGTCCGTTTATGACACACCACAATGCGTTAGATATGCCATTATATATGCGTATTGCTAACGAGCTTTACCTGAAACGATTAATAGTTGGTGGTTTTGATGGTGTATATGAGTTTGCAAAAGATTTCCGTAACGAAGGAATGGATCGTACACACAATCCTGAATTTACTGTAATGGAGCTTTATGTAGCTTATAAAGATTACAATTGGATGATGGACTTTACCGAAAAGTTACTTCAAAAAATTGCTATTGAAACCAACGGTACTACCGAGCTTAGTGTTTGGGGTAACGATGTAAGTTTTAAAGCACCTTTCCGCCGTTTGCCAATGCTTGATGCTATTAAAGAGTACACAGGTATTGATATTACAGGTATGGATGAGGTTCAGTTGAAAGAAGTTTGTAAACAACTTGATATTGAAACCGACGAAACAATGGGTGTTGGTAAACTTATTGATGAGATTTTTGGAGAAAAATGTGAGGCTAACTTAATTCAGCCAACATTTATTACCGATTATCCAAAAGATATGAGTCCGCTTACAAAAGAACACCGAGATAATCCTGAACTTACAGAGCGTTTTGAGCTTATTGTAAACGGTAAGGAATTAGCAAATGCATACTCTGAGCTTAACGATCCTATTGATCAGAAAGAAAGATTTGAAGCACAGTTAGCACTTTCAGAAAAAGGAGATGACGAAGCAATGTTTATTGATCAAGATTTTGTTAGAGCATTAGAATATGGAATGCCTCCAACATCAGGTATCGGAATTGGAATTGACCGTTTGGTTATGATGATGACCGATAACGCATCAATACAAGAAGTGTTGTTTTTCCCTCAAATGAAACCAGAAAAAACAGCTCCTTCTGTTGAGTTAAAAGATCACGAAAAAGAGCTTTTTGAATTAGTGCAAAACAATGATGGTATTGCATTAGCCGATTTGAAAGAAAAAGCGGGTTTAAGCGGAAAGAAATGGGATAAAGGAATGAAAACTTTAACCAAACATAATTTAGTAAAAATTAACGGAGAAACTAAAACAGTTGATTTAGTTTAAGGTTACATACTATATAAAATTAAAAAAGGAATCTCGGTTTGAGGTTCCTTTTTTTTGTGGTGTATTTTCCGAAATGCCTGAAAATACAACTGTAAATTCTTTATATAAACTTTTATATCGTGCTGATTTTAAATATCATTATAAAAAAGACATTTTTATCTGCTAAAATTATTAAGTTTGTGGAAGTATAAAGCAGAATTAAATATTAAATAATTCAACATAGTTATGGCATTAGAAGTAGTTGATGCAAATTTTGAAGTAGAAGTACTTCAATCAGACAAAGTAGTATTAGTAGATTTTTGGGCAGCTTGGTGTGGTCCTTGTAGAATGGTTGGACCTATTGTTGAGGAACTAGCTAAAGACTACGAAGGAAAAGCTGTAATAGCTAAAGTTGATGTTGATAATAATCCATCAATTTCTTCAGCACTTGGAATCAGAAATATTCCAACGTTATTATTTTTTAAAGATGGTAAGGTTGTTGATAAGCAAGTTGGAGTAGCTCCAAAAGAGGCACTAGCAGCTAAACTTGATGCTTTAATAGGATAGTATAATATTCTATATATCAGCATAAAAAAAGAGAGAACTAAAATTTTAGTTCTCTCTTTTTTTATGCTGATAAGTTTTGTTTTCTGACAAATACCGTAATTTGATAATAACTAATTTTAATATTTTTTTTATCAGAAAATCATAAGTTTTAAACCCATCATACTTTGTGTAATATGGTTATTTAATCTTTACTCGAAATTTTAGATAATAACTTTAGCATTTCAATATAAAGCCAAATTAAAGTAACTAATAATCCAAATGCTCCCATCCACTCAAATTGTTTTGGTGCATTATTTCTTACTCCTTTTTCAATAGTATCGAAATCTAAAATTAAACTTAAGGCAGCCACGGCAGTAACTACTAAAGAAAATACTATCGACATTAAAGAGTTTCCTTGTAAAAAAGAATAAGACCCAAAAAACGACATAATCATACTAATAATATATACAGTCATAATAGCACCCATCGACGCCATAATAACAGCTCTGAATTTTTCTGTAGCCTTTATTAAACCTTGCTTGTATGCAAATAGCATAACAAATAAAGTTCCGAAGGTTAAGGCAGTAGCCTGCATTGGTAAACCAGGAAATTTAACTTCAAATAAAGCAGACAAGCCACCAATTGCAGCTCCTTCGAAAAGAGCATAAGCAGGTACTGTAATGTGTGCCCATTCATTTTTAAAAATTGTTACCATTGATAAAATAAAGCCTCCAATAAATCCAACACCCATAATCATACTAACATTGCCACCTTGCATATATGTGTTCCAAGTGTATGCTGCCGAAGCAACAACAAGTAATAATGATATTAGTGTTTTGTTGATGGTGCCTTGTAAAGTCATTGGTGCGCTAGTTGCGTACGATGCTTTACCCCATACATTCTCTCCAAAAGCTGGATTTGATGATTTCATTAAACTCATAATCGATTTGTTTTTGTTTGAAACAAATAAACAAAATTATTAACATGTAAACAGATAAAATTCATCAACATATATATAAATCATACCAACTATATTGTTAGATACATAAAATATTATTTTAGCTTGCACGCGTCTTGTTTTTGGTGTGTTTATTGCATGTTATTTACGCGTTGTTTGCATGTTGTTTAATGTAATTATTTATATGTAAGCATGTTAGTTAATTATGTGGGTTTGTTTAAAATTGAGAGTATTCATTTTTAATTATTGACATAATAAATAAAATCTTGAATTAAAGCTTAGATTCAACTAATAAATGCAACTTTTTTATTATTTAATAACTTCCTCACTCTAATTATTAGAGAGGCAACATTAATTATTGACAATTAAAGATTAACCATTACTTAATAATATAGTAAAAAATAAAACAACATTAAATATGAATGAATTAATTATTGATTTAATACAAAAAACGGGTGTTCCGTTATCTTTTCAGAACAATATTTTATTGCTGATAAATACATTATTACTTGTTGCTCTTGTGTGGTTTATAATGTGGATATCGAAAAGAGTAGTGCTAACTTTTGTTGATAAAGTTGTGCGAAATTCGAAAGTTAAGTGGGATGATGTTTTTTTAGAAAATAAAGTATTCCGATCGTTTTCTTATTTGGTTCCGTTAATTGCTATTGATTATTTAACTCCACTGTTTTATAAACATGGTAAAGGATTAATAAGTTTTATTGATGTGGCTACCGATGTGGCTGCTGTTTGGGCAATATATAATATAGTTACCCGCATAATAACGTCGGTAGTTGAGTTAAGTAAAGGAGCCGACAGGTATGTTTCAATTGCATTACAGAGTTTATCTCAGCTAGTAAAACTTTTTATTGCAGTTATTGCTATAATAGTTACTGTTTCAATTTTACTGAATATAAATTTATCTTCAATTTTTGGAGCACTTGGAGCCATGACGGCAATATTGCTATTGGTTTTTAAAGATACAATTTTGGGTTTTGTTGCCAGTATACAAATAGCAACTACTAAAATGGTATCGTTAGGCGATTGGGTTGCAATACCAAGTTATAATGCCGACGGTCCGTTATTGGAGCTTAATTTAGTAACTGCCAAAATTAAAAATTGGGACAATACCATTACTACAATACCTACTTACTCGCTTATTACTTCGTCGGTAAAAAACTGGGAAGGTATGGTTGATGATGGAGCACGACGCATAAAACGATCTCTTAATTTCGACGTAAAATCGGTTAGGTTTTTAACAGATGCCGATGTTGAACGATTCAATGAAATTGAATTGCTAAAAGGACATGTTGATAGTAAAAACGGAAAAACTAACTTAGGCGTTTTCAGAAAATATGCCGAGTTGTTATTAATGAATAATCCAGTTATATCTAAAAAGCATACATTAATGGTGCGTCAATTACAAACTTCTCAAAGCGGAATTCCGTTAGAGGTTTATTGTTTTTCGTTAGATACTGGGTGGGTTAATTACGAAAATATTCAAGCCGATATATTAGATCAATTAATAGCTTCGGCAAATATGTTCGATTTAAATATATTCCAAAATCCATCAGGAGACGATTTAGTTTCGTTAAAAAAATAAGCAATTTTGTTGTTTAAGTACCATAACACAATTGTGTGTATAAGTTAATTAGTGTTTATAATAACTGTATAATTAACCATTACTTAACAGTTTACTTTTAATTTCAGAAATTTAAAATGTTGAAATATTTATTTATATGAAAAACAAGAATATAATTAGTTTGGTTTTATTACTGATGATTTTAATGTTTTCGGATGAGGTTTTTTCTCAGAATAAAATAATAGTTAATGTTGATAAACAAGAATTGTATTTGCTAAAAGGTACTGATACTTTAAATGTTTATAAAGTTTCGACAGCAACAAACGGAATAGGAAATAAATCAGGATCAAACAAAACACCACTTGGTAAACACTCGGTAATTAGTAGGGTAGGAGAGGGTAAACCAATTGGAGCCACGTTTGTAGGTAGGCAGTTTACGGGTAAAATATCCGAAATTATTACCGATAGTATTGATGTAGCCGATGACTTAGTGTTGAGCCGCATAATGCGTTTGCAGGGGCTTGAAGAAGGTGTTAATAAAGGAAGTGGTATCGATTCGTATAAAAGATATATTTATATACATGGCACAAACGAGGAGGGATTGATTGGTAAACCTGCATCTCATGGCTGTATCCGAATGTTTAATAACGATGTTATTGATTTGTTTAATAAAACAGAAATAGGTACGCAAGTTAATATTGTAAAAGAGTAGAATTTAAGGGGTTTAAAATTCGATAAATTTAGTTGTTTTTTGTGCTGTATAAATTTAATAGTTTTGTATATTTAACGTAGTAAAAAGCTCAGGTATAAAAAAAAATGAGTATTATTTGTGTGGAACAAATAAATTTATATCTTTGCACCCGCAATCAGGAAATTATTTTGCCCCATGGTGTAATGGTAACACATCGGTTTTTGGTACCGCCATTCAAGGTTCGAGTCCTTGTGGGGTAACTTCTTTTTTTGCTTGTTCATTCAAATATTGTAATTGCCCCATGGTGTAATGGTAACACATCGGTTTTTGGTACCGCCATTCAAGGTTCGAGTCCTTGTGGGGTAACTTCTTTTTTTTAAGAATTTACAATATTTATACATAATGATGCCCCATGGTGTAATGGTAACACATCGGTTTTTGGTACCGCCATTCAAGGTTCGAGTCCTTGTGGGGTAACATCATTTATTAGGCTCTAAGTTTTTAACTTAGAGCCTTTTTTTTGCCCTGATTTTAAATCAGATGTAATTGTTTTTAAAGCCTCGTGTTTGTATTTATACAGTACGAGGCTTTTTTATTAAAATGTATTTGTTGTAACTAATGCATTGTTGTTTTTTTTTGCCGTAACACATTGTATGTCAGTAAAGTTAAGTGTAGAAAATACCACAGCTACTAATGCTTTATGTTATTGATTTTTAGAGTGTTAAATTGATGATTGCACATTGTTGATTTATAATTTAACAGAGCATTGATAACAATAGTTTAACATTAAATTAATGTGTTATTATTTTGTTTAACTTGTGTGTATAATATTGTTTATCTGCTTGTGTATAATTGAAATAATATAATAGTTTTGTCGCAGTTAATAATCAATAAAGGCGTGTTTGAACTAAAAACACCTACTTTGAAATTTATTTTATAATGATGAAAATTTACAAATTAATTATAGTATTACTTTTTTTACCAACTGCATTTGTCTTTAGTCAGATTAAGTATGATGGTTCTTTTGGAAAAGGATTAAAGTTTAATACCGAAGATGATTCTTTTTATTTAAAATTCAGAACACGTATTCAGCCACGATGGGATTTTGAAAAAACAGAAGAAAGTGAAGTAAAAAATCAGGGAAAAGTAAAGCGTGCACGTTTAAAGTTTGATGGTTATTTTATTAATCCTGATTTAAGGTTTAAGATTGAGTACGATGTAGTAGGAGGTTATGTGCGTGATGCTATGGTTAAATATAATGTAAGTACAGAATCGTTTGGAGATTTCGACTTTTGGTTTGGTCAGGGTAAATTACCAGGAAACAGAGAGCGTGTTGTATCGTCTGCCAATCTTCAGTTTGTTGATAGATCAGTTTTTAATAAATACTTTAATTTAGATAGAGATAACGGTATACAGCTTCATCATAATTTTAGTATAGGTAATGTATTAATTAGAGATAGGTATGCAATAAGCTCAGGAAACGGTATTTTAGAAAATAAAAAATCAGAAGGTTTGGCTTATACAAGTAAGATAGAAGTTTTGCCAATGGGAAAGTTTACTAAAAAAGGAGACTATGTTAGTGCTGATGTTTATAGAGAAAAAAGTCCGAAGTTGTCAATAACTGGTTTTGCAAGTTATAACTCCGATTCTTATAAAAGTAGAGGACAGCTTGGAGAAGAAATGTTTGAAAATTTAGGTGGATTAGATGGTGATAGCGAATTGATAAAATCTGATTTATTATCTCTTGGAGCAGACATGCTGTTTAAGTATAAGGGTTTTTCTTTTGCGTGTGAAGTAGGAGAGCGTCGTGTACTTGATTCTGATGCTAAAGAAAGCGATACATATATAGGTTATGGAGGTTTTGGTTCTAATATACAGTCGGGGTATGTTTTTAAAAATATGTGGGAGCTGTCGGGTAGATATGCGTTTGTTGACTCGTATAGCTCCAATAATTATAATATAAAAGATTACACATTAGGTATAAGTAAGTATATTGTTTATAACGCATTTAAGATACAAGCCGATTTTACTTATAGAGAAACTGAAAAAGAATCTAAATTACTAGAAAGTACTATTGCAAGATTACAAATTGAGATGCAATTTTAAAATATCAAGTTGCTTACATTATTGCTTGATAGTTTAATGCTTTATGGAGCTAAAAAAAACCTTACCGATTAATTTGGTAAGGTTTTTTTATTTTAAAGTATATTTTAATTTCGCTCAAGTGCCGCTACTTCCGATACTTCATCTGCAACTTCATTCATAACTCTAAGCTTAATTTCTCTTTCTACATTAAAATAATCAACAACTTTAACAGGGTCAATTTTGTTTCTCATTTTTTTGTAGTATTTAGCTTCAAGATCTAGCATGTCTTCTTTAATTGTTTGCATATCTTCATAAATGGTCATTGATTCTTGCCAAGTTATGTTTTCGCGTTTGTCGGAGTACTTAGTAAGCAGTGTAATGTATTGTTCGTTCATTTCTCCTAATGTAGTATTGTACTCCTCGTAAAGAGGCCAAAAGTATTTAGAGTCTTCTAGCGATAAAACTAATGAATTATTTACAACTTCTTTTTTAATTACGTTATCAAGAGCTCTTTTTTCATATTCCGAATATTCAGTAGTTACCTGCGCAGATACTACTGATGCGGTAATTAACAGAACCAAGCTTATTATGTACTTTTTCATAGTATTTTTTTTAGTTGATTAATACTTTTTAAAAGTACTGTAATAGTTTGTCGCAGTCTATAAATAACTGTAACGGGTATATTATTTCGATTAATAAATACTATTCTTTTTGTGTACGGATTAACGAAGTTTAAATCACGTTTAAAGGTAATAAGGATTCTGGGTGCTAAAAGTGTTCTATAATTTATATGTTTATTGAGGTTTGTGGTTGTTGTATTGTTATGTTCATTAGTGTAGATAAAAGTAATCAACTGCTTCGTTATTTTTTTGTGCATCATCTTATTATAATTTATTGAATCCATTAATGTTTGGTAATTTAGTTATAGTGTGTTGAATAAAAGATATACCATATCTATGATGTCGATGTGATATTAAAATGTGCATTGTTAGATGAATTTTTTAACTCCTAAAATTATTTCAACAAATAGTTACATTATGAGTAGTGTAACTATTTGTAAATAGAATTGTTGTTGATTTATATTTTTGGTTCTCTGACAAATCCCGTGATTTGATAAGACGTTATTATCGTAACAATCGCAAAACGATATAATCTATATAGTGTTATCCTTATTTTTAGACTATAACATTTGTAACGATAACAAATATTAATATTTTCACTTGATTTGTCAGAGAATCATATTCTATTATTTAATTATGAGTGTTGGATATGTAGTGTGTAAAATTTAATTTAAGTTTTTAGGGTTGTGCTTTACTGTAGTTGATGAAAAATAATAATAAAAATATTTAGTTATCATTTAATTGCTGTTTTAAATTGTAAATTACTAGTATATAATATGTTATGTTTTATTTAGAGTAGTATTTATGTATAGTGAGAAATAAAAAGGAAAAATAAATACATCTTTTTTTAAGAATAGTTTGGTAGAATGAAAAACCCGTGTATCTTTGCACTCGCAAAACGGAACAATTAGCAACGTTTAGCCAACCAAAATTCCTCTTTAGCTCAGTTGG
>JAGLDK010000050.1 GCA_023145615.1 Ichthyobacteriaceae bacterium
CTCTATAATTTTTCAAACTATATTCGTATTCAGAATGTTGTGATGGTGTGAAATTTGCTATTTCAGCTACATCAAAAACCTTGTTGAATATTTTGGTTTTTAGTTTGTTGGGTATTTTTTCTAAAGTTGGGAGATTCTTTAAAACGTACATCCATTTATCGAAAGAAGTTTCTAATTCTTCAACCTTCTTTGTAAACTTTGGCATTTCTAAATAAATAAAAGTCAGCTTATTGTAAAACACTTTGCATGTGTCAATATCCGAAAGCTTAACATTGTATCTAAATTTTCCTATTTCGGCTTTGTCTTTATCGAAAATAAAATCGAGTATTGCAATTGTATAAACTGCTTTTAACTCGAAATTCCACTTTCCTTTTTTTGCTTGTTTCTGAATTGGAAAAGAAGAATAAAACAAGGCTCTATCTTTAAAATAATCTTGTTCGGCTTTTTGCATTTCAACAATAAAATGCTCTCCTTTTACATTTGTGCAATAAATATCGAAAATTGCGTTTCTTTCATATTTATTTAAACCAAGTTGTTCGGCATTAGTATATTGCAAATCAACAATTTCACCTTCCTGCTCTTTTAAAAGCTGATTTAAAAAATCGAGCAATAAATCTTTATTCGGCTCTTCGCCAAACAAACGTTTAAAACCATAATCGGTAAACGGATTAATAAATCTTTCTTTTAAATATGTCATTGTTGTATTTTTTTACAAAGATAGTTTGTTTTATCCTAAAAATATATTGGTGGTGATTTTCAATTGTCAATTTATTAAATTAACAATGTGCAATTATCAATTAAACACTATAAACATTTACTTGTTTACTTAATAACAAAACTACATGTTAACTAGCGTAACGCAGTTCTCTATTTTTATAAACAAACTCTTGTTATCGAATTTTAGCAATATGTTATAATAAATGATACAGTACAACATTATATATTCATTACATTTGATGCCAAATTTTAAAAACTATTTTATAAATCAACACTATTGAGATATTATGGGAGTTATTGCTGATAATTTGAAGGAGATAAAAGATACGTTACCTAATGGTGTTGAACTTGTTGCGGTATCGAAAACTAAGCCTAACCAAGATATTATTGAAGCTTACGAAGCTGGGGTAAGGGTGTTTGGCGAAAATAAGATACAAGAGATGGCAGAAAAGTTTAATTCTCTTCCGAAAGATATAAATTGGCATATGATTGGGCATGTACAAACTAATAAAGTAAAATACATGGCCGAATTTGTAACTCTTATACATGGTGTTGATAGCGTTAAACTTCTGAAAGAAATAAATAAACGTGCCAAACAAAACAATAGGGTTATTGATTGCCTGTTGCAAGTGCATATTGCCGATGAAGAAACTAAATTTGGTTTTGACGCCAACGAAGTTAACAACTTACTAAATTCGGAAGAATACAAACTTTACGAAAACGTTAGAATTGTAGGCTTAATGGGAATGGCTACCAATACAGGTAATGAAGAAAAAGTAGCAGAAGAGTTTAAATCTTTAAAAACTATTTTCGATGGCTTAAAAGAAAACAACAGCAACATAAAAACCCTATCAATGGGTATGAGTGGAGATTATAAAATAGCCATAAATAATGGAAGTAATATGGTACGTGTTGGAAGTTCAATTTTCGGAAAAAGAAATTACAGCATTAATTAAAATTCTCTGACAAATGTAGAGGAATAGTTATTACCCTTACTATTGTATAGTAAGGGTAATAACGGTAATATCTATTATACAGAGAACCAAAATTAATTACCCATTACCGAAAATTGTGGTTAATTAAAACCCGAAATTTGGAAAATAATAACTGATTAAAAAGGAACAAATTGTATACCATACTTGATATAGAAACTACAGGTGGAAAATTTAACGAAGAAGGAGTTACAGAAATAGCAATATATAAGTATGACGGTCATGAAATAGTAGATCAATTTGCAAGTTTGGTAAATCCTGAAATTCCTATTCAGCCTTTTGTAGTTAAACTTACCGGAATTAATAATAAAATGCTTCGTTCGGCTCCTAAGTTTTACGAAATAGCTAAACGTGTTATTGAAATTACCGAAGGCACTACTATTGTGGCTCACAACTCATCGTTCGATTATAGAATTTTAAAAATGGAATTCGAAAGGCTTGGATATAACTACGAGCGTAAATCGTTATGTACGGTTGCTTTATCAAAAACATTAATACCCGATATGCCGTCGTATAGTTTGGGTAAACTTTGTGCATCGTTAGGAATTCCTATTCATGACAGACACAGAGCTACTGGAGATGCTTTGGCTACGGTTAAACTTTTTAAGATTTTACTAAATAAAGACTCGGGGAAAGACATTATAACTCAGTCGATAGTTGAGGAAACCAAAAATAATTTGGCTCCTAAACTTGTTTCTATTATACATAATTTACCAAACACAACAGGTGTATATTACATACATAATAAGGATGGTGAGATTATTTATATTGGTAAAAGTAAAAACATTAAAAAACGTGTTAATCAGCATTTTTTAAACAAATCGTCGAGATCGAAAAAAATGCAGAAAGAAATTGCTGCGGTTACTTACGAAGAAACCGGAAGCGAACTTATTGCTCTGCTAAAAGAATCGAAAGAAATAAGTAAGAACAAACCTTATTTTAATAAAAAATATAAAGGATCGAGTTTTAGTTACGGACTTTACAACTACACTAACAAACAAGGTTTTATTAATTTAAAACTAGAAAAATGTAAACGTAACGAAAGCTCAATTACTGCATTTACATCGTTAGCAGAAGGTAGAAAGGCTACTGATGATTTTACTAATCAGCATAATATTTGTATTGAATATGTTAGTAAATATAAAGCCACAATACAATCTACTAAAATAAAAATTGAGGAGTGCTATAATAAGTATGCCGAAGTTGAAACTGCCGAACAGTATAATTTAAGAGTTAATAGTTTATTAGAAACTCTATCGTACAACAATAAAAACTTTGTTATTGTTGATAAAGGTAGAAACGAAACCGAAAAATCAGCAATTTTAATTAAAGATGGAGAATATAAAGGTTATGCTTTTGTTGATTTAGAACATCAAATACATAACACTTCTATTTTAGAATCGTTAATTACTAAAATGCCACACTCAAACGAAATAAAAAATATTATACAAAGTTATATACGTAGAAAAAAAGTAATTAAGATAATTGATAACGATTAATTATTTAGCACCTATAAATACTCGTTAATTTCATGCACACATAATAATTGTATAATGGCACCTATTAAATGTATCATTATACAATTGTATGTGTATAAGTAACCACCAGTAACCTAAAATATCAATACCACTCCCAAAAACCAGCATCCACAATAAACAACACAAAATCATCTCCTCAAAAAAACAATATCTACAATCAACATACAAAATCACCTCCTCAAAAGCCAACAGCCACTCACCCAAAATTAAATAACACATTTACAATAAACACACCTAATTAAACTCATAAGGATACACTTAATAGTAGTTTTACTACATTACAAGGCAAGTTGTAACCAACTGATTACAAATGATATAACTTTATGTTAGTAAATGATTAAACAATTTATTTAACATTATTATTAACTAAAATTATTATTTATCATGAGGATTAGTAAAAGATTCCTTTTGCCGGTAGCATTATCAGTAATGCTTACCAACTGTAATGTAAGCGAAATTGACAAAGTTGACGCAGACAACAATACAGCTACACCAGCTGAGATTGTGAAACTAAACATTCCGGAAGGCTTTGATTTTTCTACTTCAAAAACTGTTAGCCTTGAGGTTGGCGGTAGTGTGAGTAAGAAAAGTGCCGACGGAAAAGTTAAGTACAAAATTTATCTGTATAGCGATAAGTACACTAAAGACTTTACATTTGGAGATGATGGTTTAGAAAGTACTATTGGTACAACTAAAACATTAAACAATTCAACAAGTTATTTAATTACTTCGGTTGTAACTAATTCTACCGAAAATATTCAACTAGAAATTCCTTCTCACGTTGAAAATTTACTTGTTATAAGAGATGATTATGGTAGCATTAGCTCTCAAATTATACCTTTAACAACTTTTGGTAAAAAAAGTACTGCAACTGCAACTTTTTCTGCCGAAATTAATGACATTTCAGATGTTGCTTATGCCGAGCTTGGTCATTCTCAATTTATTATTAATCCAGATGGTAGCACAGTTGCTTTAACCGATTTTCCAGAAAGCATTGACGGAATTAAGGTTATGTCGGCAGGTTTGGCAATCGATTCAAGAAACAATATAAAATACAACGTAAATGCTTATGCTCCTTATCAAATAATTAAAAGTAGCTTAGGAAAAGAAGATTATGCTTTTGTAGGTCATGCTGAAGGTAAATTACAAGGAATTGGTTTTCCTACTTCGTCTTTAGGATATAACGATCATGATAAATCGCTATACTCAATTGAGCTTGAAGAAAAAACAGGTAATGTTTATCTGCACCGTATTGATCCAATTTTTGGAGGACATAGTGATAAAAAATGGCAATTAACTGTAGATTTATTCGGTAAACCATTTATAACTTCTACTGTTGGAGATATAACTGTTTGTAACGACGGAGATGTTATGTTTTCTACTCCTGATGGAATTTACGAAGTTCAGAGAGTTGATAACGACTTAGACGAATTGCAAGTAGGTTTATACGAACATACCGATGAATATCATGGTGCTATTACAGGTATGGCAATTGCATCAAACAACTCATTAGCTATAAATAATAACAATGTTGGTTCTATAGGATTTTTAGATTATGAAGGTGACAACCCTGGAGATTACTCTAAAGTTATTGATGCTGGTGTATTTTTATCCGACTTAGCAATTCACCGTAATAAACTTGCCGAATTTAAAGATCAAGATGAAGATGGTATTGCTGATTATTACGATGAATATCCACTTAATCCGAAGTTAGCTTTTAACGAGTATTGCCCAAGTTTATACGGACACTTTACTTTGTTAGCCGAAGATTTATGGCCATCGCAAGGAGATTACGACTTTAACGATTTAATAGTTGCTTATAAATCGAAAAAAGAAATGAACTCTGATAGACTTGTTGTTACAAGAAGATTAGATGCTACTATTGTACATATTGGAGGTTCGTATAAAAACGGTTTCGGTATTAGATGGAAAACTGATCCTAGTTCTGTAACTAAATGTTCAAGTAACATGAGTTTAACTGAAGGTATTGTTGAACTTAACGAAGTTGGTATAGAGGCTGGACATAAAAATGAAGTTGTTCAAGTTTTATTTGATAACGCTCATAAAGTTGGTGTTGAAAATACTATACACACTGTTACCGAATACGATCCACCAATTGATTGTCCTACAAAGGTAAATCCATTTATATTTGTTAATGGAGAAAGAGGTAGAGAAGTATCGCTTATTAACAAAACTCCTACAGAGTTAGCCGATTTAAAATACTTCGGAACTTATAGCGATGTATCGGATTTAGCAGCAGGATTAACTTATCAATCGAAAACAAAATTACCTTGGATACTTAATGTATCTGACGAAATTGATATGATTGCAGGCGAAAAAGTTAACATCACTAAAGCTTTCTTAAAGTTTAAGTCATGGGCCGAATCAGGTGGAGAAATTGATACTGATTGGATTTTAGACATGTCAGGATATAGAGAAAGAGCTAACATGCAAGAATTACACCATCACCAACATTAACATTAACATGTTTATTTAATATTTTGATTATCCTACAAATCAAGTGAAAGTATTAAAATTCGTTATTATCGAATCACGGTATTTGTAAGAGAACTATATATATTTACTACACTCATAAGTTTTTATAAAACTTATGAGTGTTTTTTTATGCTCTTAATCATAATAATAAGTAATGGTTAATTTTTAATAGTTAATTATCCAGCACTTATAAATACTTGTTCTTCAATTAACCTCTTCACTTTTTACTTATTCACTCGTTCATCAATTAGCTTGTTTACCAGCCAACCAACAATCCTTAATTAAATTACAGATTATAGCTATTTACATACGTAATAAAGACAAACTTAACTATTTTACAATCAATAACTTATATTTAACAATTCAATATTAAACACATTTATTCATTGTATTTAACATTGCAGTTTACAGTGTTTTATACGGAATACAAAGAATATGATTTTAATCATAGTTTTATATGTTATATATTTATTACTCAATTAAATACACAAAATTTTATTAATTAATTTATTTTTATCATGAACATTAGAAAGAAATTTTTATTTCCGGCAATGGCATTATCTGTAATGCTAACCCAATGTAAGGTTAACGATATTGTTGACGAAAAAGATGCTGATTTTGATAGTAAAACTACCGAAATTGGTACATTAAAAATACCTGAAGGGTTTAATTTTTCAACCTCTAAAATTGTAGATCTTGAAATTGGCGGTGCGTACAGCAAAAGAAATGCTGATGGTATGGTTAAGTACAGTATTTACTTGTACGATGAAAAATATAACGAAGATTTTACGTTTGATGAAAACGGATTGATGAGTAATGTTGGAACAACCATAAACTACAACACATCAACAAGGTATAAAATAACATCAATTGTAACAAATTCGTCGCAATCAATTAAAGTTGAAGTACCTACTCACATTGAAAATTTACTTATAATAAAAGACGATTACGGTAGCATTAGTTCTAAAATTATACCATTAGCTAATTTTGGTAAAAAAAGTTCGGCATCTGTAACTTTCGAAACAGACATATCGGATATTGGAGACATGGCTTACGCAGAGCTTGGACGTAAGCAATTTACAATAAACCCTGATGGATCTACCACTCAATTAACCGATTTTCCAGAATCGATTGATGGTATAAAAGTAATGTCGGCTGGTTTGGCAATCGACTCTAGAAACAATATTAAATACAATGTAAATATTTTTGCTCCTTATCAAATTATAAAAAGTAGCATTGGTAAAGAAGATTATGAGTTTGTTGGAAATGCAGGTGGTAAAGGTCAAGGAATTGGTTTTCCTACCTCATCTTTAATGTATAACGATCATGATAAATCATTATACTCAATAGAGCTTAATCAAGAAACTGGAAATATTTACCTACACCGTATCGACCCAATTTTTGGAGGACACAGTGATAAAAAATGGCTATTAACTGTTGATTTATTTGGCAAGCCATTAGTAACTAGCTCGGTTGGAGACATAACAGTTTGTAACGATGGAGATGTTATGTTTTCTACTCCTGATGGAATTTACGAGGTACAAAGAGTTGATAACGATTTAGACGAGCTACAGGTTGGTTTATACGAACATACTGATGAGCATCATGGTGCAATTACAGGTATGGGAATTGTTTCTGACAACAGATTAGCGATAAATAATAATAACGATGGTACTTTAGGGTTTTTAGATTATGAAGGTGATAACCCAGGAGAGTACACTAAAGTTGTTGGTCCTGGTGTATTTTTATCGGATTTAGCTATTTTCAGAAGTAAACTTGCAGAGTTTAAAGATCAAGATGAAGATGGTATTTCGGATTATTACGACGAATATCCACTTAACCCCGAACTTGCGTTTAACGAATATTGTCCAAGTTTATACGGACATTATACTGTAATATCGGAAGATTTATGGCCATCGAAAGGAGATTACGATTTTAACGATTTAGTTGTAGGATATAAATCGAAAAAAGAAATGAACTCGGCACGACTTGTTGTTATAAGAAGAATGGATTTAACAATTTTACATATTGGTGGATCGTTTGCAAATGGTTTTGGTATAAAATGGAACGAAAAACCAAGCACTGTAACAAGTTATACAAGTACTCATAAATTAACCGATGGTATAATTGCTTTGGCAGATAATGGCCTAGAAGCAGGACACAAAGACGAAATTGTACAAATATATTTCGACAATGCTAAAACCTTAGGTATTGGTAATAAAGTTTCAACAATAACCGAATATAACCCGCCAATTGAGTGCCCTACAGATGCACATGCTTTTATTTTTATAAACGGAAAAAGAGATAGAGAAGTTTCGTTTATGAATAAAATGCCTACCGAATTAGCAGGACTTGATTATTTTGGAACTTACAGCGATGTATCGGATTTAGCTTCAGGATTAACATATCAAAGCAAAAATAAATTGCCTTGGATGATTAGATTAACTGATGAAGTTAAATACATACCTTCCGAAAAAGTTAAAATAACCGATGCTTTCTTAAAATTTAGAGAATGGGCAGAATCAGGAGGAGAATCGTTTAAAGATTGGAACCTTGATATGGCAGGATACAGAGACGCTAAAAACATGCAACAACTGTTTAAGCACGAACATTAATTAATTATTAATGTTCAATAATTGTTGATGATTAGTTGATGATTAGTTGTTGATGGTTAATTTTTAAAGTGCTATTGTAGTATGTGATTATAAATGAGATATTCTCCATTTTATAAAATCAAACAAATTAGCACATCATTACCTTGAGCGGAGCTTGTGGAGTTAAAAGGTCTATTACAACAGATAAACACTTACTGTTATTCTGTTACATAGATATTTAAACTACGCAAGCTCTGCTTTGTTTTAAAAAAACTCCGCTCAACATTACATTCTTAAAAAGGGCAACAAATAACACTCCGTTAATTGATAATTTAACGGAGTGTTATTTGTTTCAATTAACTCAAAAACACTCCTATTAAGTTAATAATTAAAACCTTGTTTATCCTCATAGACAAAATACTACGCAAAACCCAACATTCAGACTAATCAATTACTGACAATCAACCATTTACAATTAATATAAATGCTCTTTATCGAATATAATTACTACAATATCCGATATTATAACTACCTTACAATCAGTAATATATATTTATACAACAACACAACAATATTATAATTAAATTAATTTTACTATGAAAATGAAAGCAAGAACTCTATTGTACTTAGCATTTGCCTTAGTACTATCTCAATGTAAAATCAGTAATATGGATGAAGATGCTACTGATAATACCAAACCCGTAAAAACAGAAATTGGCACAATAAATATTCCCGAAGGATTTGATTATTCTACTAGTAAAAAAGTAAATATTGAAATTGGTGGAAGTTTTAGTAAAAATCAATTAGATGGAAAGGTTAAGTACAGCATATATATGTATGATGAAAGATATACCGAAACCATTACTGTTAACGAAAATGGGATATTAGATCCTAACGGAACCATTTCTCATACAATAAACAATTCGGGTAAATATAAAATTACATCAATAGTTACTAATACGTTAAAAACATTAGAGGTTGAAGTACCTATTTATATTGAGAAACTACTTATTATAAAAGACGATTACGGATTAATCAGTTCTCAGATTGTACCGTTAAATACACTTGGTAAAAAAACTTCGGCTTCGGCAATTTTCAACAACGAAATTGCGTTAGATGGAGATGTTACTTATGCCGAATTAGGACGTAGCCAATTTGTAGTGCACGACAATGGTAATGTAACTCAGCTATCAGATTTTCCTGAGTTTATTGATGGAATAGAAGTTCTATCATCAGGTATTGCAATAGACTCGAGAAACAATATTAAGTATAACGTAAACGCCTATGCTCCTTACCATATAATTAGAAGTAGCATTGGACAAGAAAACTACGAAATAGTAGGTAATCAGGAAGGAAAAAGTTTAGGATTAGGATTTCCAACAACAGCACTTGGTTGGAACGATCATGACAAATCGTTATACGTTATTGAAATTGAAGATGGAACTGGATTTAGTTACATACACCGTGTTGACCCTATTTGGGGAGGACATAGTGATAAAAGATGGAAACTTGTTACTGATGTATTCAACAAAGAACTTATAATAACATCGGTTGGTGATATAACAGTTACTGACGAAGGAGATATTATATTTTCAACATCGAATGGAGTTTTTGAATTGCAACGTATTGATAACGACTTAGATAATTTACAGGTTGGCTTATATGACGATACTGATACTTGGGGGAGTCAAATATTAGGTTTAGACATTACATCAACAAACGAATTGTTAATAAATAAAAACGATGATGGTACTGTTGGTATTTTAGATTATGTAGCCCCTAATCAAGGACAATACACTCCAGGTGCTGGTACCGAATTATTTTTGTCAGATTTAGCAATATTCCGTTCGAAACTAGCAAATTTTGCTGACGAAGATAACGATGGTATTTCCGATTATTACGATGAATATCCACTTAACCCAGAATTAGCTTTTAACGAATATTGCCCAAGTTTATACGGACATTATACATTACTAGCCGAAGATTTATGGCCTGCAAGAGGAGACTACGACTTTAACGATTTAGTTATGGAGTATAAGTCTAAAAAAGAAATGAGTTCTGAAAGACTAATTGTAACAAGAAGAATGGATTTTTCGGTTTTACACATAGGTGGGTCGTATAAAAATGGAATTGGTGTTGTTTGGGAAGAAGAGCCAAGTAAAGTAGAAAGTTTTACTACTCCACAAACTTATACCGAAGGATATATAGAAACATTACCAAACGGATTAGAGGCTAATCAAAAGAATATTGTAACCATAATATTTGACAATGCACGTGAGGTAGAAATAGGACATACAATACAAACTGTAACAAACTACAGCACACCAATTGATTGCCCTACAGGAGGTAACATAATTATGATTATAAATGGTGATAGAGAACGAGAATTATCGTTTGCTAATAAAACACCTACCGATTTAGCAGGTTTACAATGGTTTAATATTGGTCATGATGTATCGAATATAGCCGAAGGTAACACATATAAAGGTGCTACTAACCTACCTTGGATGATTAGACTAACAGGTGAAATTGATTTTATACCAAAAGAAAAAGTTAAAATAACCGAAGCCTTTACAAAGTTTAAGCAATGGGCCGAATCAGGTGGAACAGAATTTACCGATTGGCAATTAGACGTAGCTGGATACCGAAATTTAGAAAACATGGAGCCAATAGTAGATCACGAACACTAAATAATAAACAAAATTTAGCTTAGCTCGAATAAACAATTAGCAAACGAGTGAACAAGTTCGTTTTTCTGAGCTAAGCTAATTTCGGTTACTCGTTTACTTGAGTACAACGAAACTTTGTTAACTAAATAACACACATAAATAATTACACCATGATGATTAAATCAAGATTAATAATAATGTTAGCTGTACTAACTTTAGGGTTAGTACAATGTAAAATAAGTAACCTTGAAGATCCGGTTACTGATATAAAACCACCTACTAAAGAAATAAATGCTTTAAATATACCCGAAGGATTTAACTTCTCTACCAGTAAAATGGTTAATATTGAAATAAACGGTGAGTTTAGTAAAAAAGGTAGCGACGGTATGGTTAAGTACAGCATTTACCTGTACAACGAAAAATACACCGAAACTATAACCGTTGATGAAGCAACCGGATTATTAAGTTCGCAGGGAGTACAGCACACAATTAACAATTCGGGTAAATACAAATTAACATCAATTGTAACAAATTCGTCGAAATCAATAGAACTTGAAATACCAACTTATATTGAAAAATTACTAATTGTAAAAGACGATTACGGATCTATAAGTTCGCAAATTGTACCTGTAAGTAGTTTTGGTAAAAAAAGTTCGGTTACAGCAACGTTTTCAAACCAAATTAACCCAACAGGGTTTGATGATGCTTATTGCGAATTAGGGCGTAATCAGTTTACATTTAATAAAGATGGTACAAAAACAATATTAACATCTTTTCCTGAAGAAATTAACGGAGTAGCTGTTTTATCGGCAGGTGTGGCAATTGATTCAAGAAACAATATTAAGTACAATGTAAATAACTATGCTCCTTATCAAATTATTAAAAGTACAATTGGGCAAGATGACTATACAATAATAGGAAATGGTATTGGCTTTAAAACATCATCGTTAGGATTTAACGATCATGATAAAGCTTTATATTCGATAGAAGTTGTACCGGGTAGCCAAAATGTATATTTACATCGTATTATGCCATTTCTTGGTAGTGTTGATAAAAAATGGCTACTAACCATTGATATATTTGGCACTCCATATACCACAGGTACTGTTGGAGACCTTTCGGTATGTAACGATGGAGATATAATGTTTAGTACTATTGACGGTATTTATGAAGTACAAAGAGTTGATGTTGCTCTTGATGAATTACAAATAGGTTTATATGCAAATAGTGGAGTTGGACAGAACCAAATTACAGGTATGGCTACAAACTCAAGCAACGATTTAGTAATAAATAACAACACAGAAGGATCGGTTGGTATTTTAGATTACGAAGGAGATAATCCAGGAGAATATACTACCGTATTTGATTCTGGCGAATTTTTATCGGATATGGCAATTTACCGATCTCAACTTGCAAACTTTACCGATGAAGACAATGATGGTATTGCCGATTATTACGACGAATATCCTCTTAATCCAGAATTAGCATTTAATCAATACTGCCCAAGTATATACGGTAATTTTACAATGATGACCGAAGATTTATGGCCATCGAAAGGTGATTATGATTTTAATGATTTGGTGATAAAATATAAATCGAAAAGAGAACTAAATGCCGAAAGACTTGTAGTTAATAGATTAATGGATGTTACAGTACTGCATGTTGGTGGATCGTATAAAAACGGAATTGGGTTAAACTGGTTTACAGCACCAAGTAATGTTGAAACTTACACAAACAACTATCAACTTACCGAAGGAATTATTGAAACATTACCAAACGGATTAGAAGCTAACCAAAGCAATGCTATACTAATTATATTTGATAATGCACGTAAGGTTACTATTGGAGAAAAAATTCAATCAGTAACACATTTCAGCACACCAATTGAATGTATTGATGGAGGTGGAAATATGTTTATGTTTATAAATGGTGACAGAAGTAGAGAGTTATCGTTTATGAATAAAACACCAACCGACTTAGCCGGAACACAATGGTTTAACATAGGTCATGACGTAACAAATGTATCAGAAGGCATAACCTACCAAGGAGCAACAAAATTACCTTGGATGATTAGATTAACAGATGATATTGATTTTATACCAAACGAAAAAATTAACATAACCGAAGCCTTTACTAAATTTAAACAATGGGCCGAAACTGGAGGTACTGAATACAGCGATTGGTATTTAAATGAAACTGGATATAGAAATTTAGAAAACATGAGCAGAATGGAATAAAGTATAATTATAAAAGCAAACCAAAGTGTTTGCCAAATTAAAAAAGGTAGAATTGGATTTAAAAACCCGATTCTACCTTTTTTTTGAGAAAATAGTACCTGATGATTATATGATGATTATTTGATGATTATCTGCGGATAGTAGCAGATAGTAGCAGATAGTAGCTAATAGTAGCAATAGTATCGGATAGTGTAGGATTATAGAGTACAGACAAAATTTGAGTGTTTGCCCCCTTCTCCCCTTTCTTAATAAACAGATAGTAGTGAATATCAGCGGAGGGTAAACACTCAGATTTACACTCAGTTTTACCCTATGCTGATATTTTAACAAAATAGCCCCAACAAAAAACACCCTACTTAAAAAAAGTAGGGTGTTTCAATCAAAAAAAAAAAAATTAATTCGTCAAGCCTATTTTTGCATTACCTGAAATAAACAACTTCAATTTCATAATTGCGGCACCATTAAAAGCACCTTTAATTTTTATTTTGAAATCTGTTTTTTCCTCTAAAATAGAATTAATTGCGGGCAAGTCCGACTCTGTAAGAGAGAACTGTTTTCCTATAGTTAATTCATCAGCATCAGTAAGTTCTATTTTTACAGCAACAACATTTTTGCTAGTAATAATTTCAACCGTAGTAGGATTTACAAATTTTACAGGCGAGTTAATATCCATAATTTGCACATACACATCTTTGGCTTTAAAATCTTTAACCTTGTCTATTTCATCTTTATACTTTGCAAGTTCTTCTTGAAAGAACAAAACAACCTCAGTTTTATCGAAACTAAAATCTAAAGCTTGTTTTTTTGCAGATGCTTCAGTTCCGCTAAGTTCAATATTATTACTATTAATATCAAATGGTAAATCAACCGATAAATCTTGAGTACAAGAAGTAACAAACATAAATAAAATAGCAATTAATGGTAATGATAATTTTTTCATAAGTAGTTTTTTACATTAAGTGTACTAATATAGTACAAATACTATAGAATAAAACCTACAAATAGTAAATTATTAACAATAACATTAATAAAACTTACTTTATAACAAATACCGTGATTTTATAAATAGTTATTATAGTTACAATAGCAAAACGTTATAATTAATATAGCGTTATCACCATTTTTCTGCTATAACAGATATAACTATAATAACCAATTTTAATACTTTCACTTTATTTGTTGATAACTAAGTTATATAACCATAAAACTTAGTTAAAACTTACCTTCTTTGGGCATCAACAACAGCAACACTAGTCATGTGTACAATTTCTTCTACGCTTGAATGTAGTTGAAGTATATGTACCGACTTTTTCATTCCCATTAATATTGGACCTATATTTACTGCGTTACTTGCTATTTCTTTTACAAGCTTAAACGATATATTGGCAGAATCTAAATTAGGGAACACCAACACGTTTGCACTTTCTTCGGCAAATGGCGAGAAAGGGAATTTCTCTTTTGTCATTTTGGTATTTAATGCAAAATCCGATTGAATTTCTCCGTCAACTACCAAATCAGCATGTTTCGATTTTAAAATTGCAAGTGCCTCACTCATTTTTTTGGCATTAGGCTGTTTCGACGATCCGAAGTTTGAATGCGATAACAATGCAACACGGGGTTTAAATCCAAACTGAGAAGCTAAATCGGCAGTCATTTTTGCAATATTCGAAATTTCTTCGGCACTAGGATTGTTATTTATTGAGCTATCGGCAAAAAACAACGGTCCGTTTTTGGTAAGTATTAAGTTTGCTGCGGCTACTTTATCAACTCCATCATCGGTACCAATAATTTCAAGTACTGGGCGTAATACGTTAGGGTAACTTCTTGAGTATCCCGAAATCATTGCATCGGCTTCTCCGTTTTTAACCATTAAAGCTGCAAAATAATCTCTTACACGTATTAATCGTCGGGCTTCTTCTAAAGTAACACCTTTACGTTTGCGTTGTTCCCAAATTTGATGTGCAAATTTCTCTAATTTATTGTCGATATCGCAATCTCCGGGGCTGTAAATTTCAGGATTAAAATCTAAGCCCAAAGCCTCAATTATACCTTCAATAGCCTGTTTATTTCCTAATAAAATTGGTATAGCGGTTCCATCTTCCTGAACCTGCTGTGCTGCTTTTATAACATCAACCTGATCTCCATCAGAATAAACTACACGTTTAGGGTTAGTACGTGCACGAGAATTTATACCACGCACAACTTTATGCTCCCAACCCATACGATCCATAAGTTCATCTTTGTACTTATCCCAATCTTTAATTGGTTTAGTAGCCACACCCTCGTCCATTGCAGCTTTAGCAATAGCTGGCGGTACTGATGTTATTAAACGCTGATCGAATGGTTTTGGAATAATATATTCTCGTCCAAACTGTATGTTTTCTAAATTATATATTGATGCAACTTTTTCGGGTACCGGAGTTTTAGCTAAATCGGCTAAAGCGTGTACGGCTGCAACTTTCATGTTTTCGGTAATTTTTTTGGCTCCACAATCAAGAGCACCTCTAAAAATAAAAGGAAAACCAAGTACGTTATTAACCTGATTTGGAGTATCACTACGTCCTGTACCCATTATAATATCATCTCGGGTATCAACGGCAAGTTTATAATCAATTTCGGGAGTTGGATTTGCCATTGCAAAAACAATAGGATCTTTAGCCATTGTTTTTAGCATTTCAGGAGTAACAACATTTCCTTTCGATAAACCAATAAAAACATCGGCATCAACCATTGCCTCCTCTAAAGTATTTATGTCTCTATCTGTAGCAAATTCGGCTTTTTGTTCGGTTAAATTACTTCTATCCTTACGTATTATACCTTTACTATCAGTCATTACAATATTACTAGCACTAGCACCCAAACGTTTGTATAAACGTGTACACGATACTGCTGCTGCTCCAGCTCCACTGATAACAATTTTTACATCCTCAATATTTTTTTCAATAAGCTCGCAAGCATTTATTAATGCTGCTGCCGATATAATTGCGGTTCCATGCTGATCGTCGTGCATAACCGGAATATCAAGTTCCTCTTTTAGTCTTCTTTCTATTTCAAAGGCTTCGGGAGCTTTAATATCTTCTAAATTTATTCCTCCAAAAGTAGGCGCTATATTTTTTACTGTTTCAATAAATGCGTCAATATCTTTTGTATCAACCTCAATATCGAAAACATCAATATCCGCAAAAATTTTAAACAACAAACCTTTACCTTCCATTACTGGTTTTGATGCTTCGGGTCCTATATCTCCCAAACCTAAAACAGCTGTTCCGTTCGATATTACTGCAACCAAGTTTCCTTTAGCAGTATATTCGTTAACAGTTTCGGGGTGGTGATATATTTCCATACATGGCTCTGCTACTCCAGGAGAGTATGCCAATGCTAAATCTCTTTGAGAGCTGTGACGCTTTGTTGGTACAACTTCAATTTTTCCTTTTCGTCCTGATGAGTGATACGCTAATGCATCTTCTCTTAATGTTCCCATTGTGTATATATTTAACTAAATAGTTCTGTTGTTTTGGTATTATTACAAATCTATCTAGAATATATTTTTTGAGATATGCTTTTTGTCATGTAGCATTGTATAATTAGTTGTTAGGATTTAATGATTAGTAAATAAATCAAATGTATCATTACGCAAATTCATGCAAATACGGAATGACAATACGGAATAACGTTTGAGCTATGAAGTGTTTGCGGGATTCAAAAGTAGAATCTTTTAAACTACAGATAGCAAAGCCAAATATGATTTTTATTTTCTTCTAAAATTATATTTGGCTTTACGGTTTTTCTAAATGGCAAAAAACTTTCAAATTATAGAAAACTCCCGCACATACTTTATAGCTTGTATTATAGCCTGCTGTTATTCCGCAAGCATATTAAATATTTCATCTTTTAGTTTCGGTAAGTGTCGAACAATGGTACCCCATATTATTTCATTATCTATTTTATCATAGCCATGAATTACTCTATTCCTCATTGAAATAATCTGAATTTTACCACTGATTTCAATATTTTTATCAAGTTTATCAATTCGATTCATTGCTTCACCGATAATTTCAAATTCTCTTTCTATAGCCCTTCGTAGCATTTTATTTTCAAGATATATATTGAAATTTCTAGTTTCACCAAGATAATCTTCAATTGAATCAATAGATTCTTTAATGTCAAACATATATTTCTTTATTTCAATTTCCATAAAGAAGAGTTTTAGTTTTATTAATTGATTCTATAAAATAAGGATTCGATAAAGATTTGTCAGTTACCAAATCAACATTTCTTTGGAATAGTTTTTCAAATTTTTCGACTAGATCAAAATAGTTATCAGCGTAATCTCCATGATCTTTCGTTGGATTAAATGAAATCAATAAATCAATATCACTTTTTCTGTTAAATTTATTTGTCATAACAGAACCAAAAGCGAACAATTTTTTCACATTGTGAGAATTACACAATATGTTAATTTCATTCATATTTTTAGTTAAAATACTTTTCATAACATTTAAAGCTTTGTCAAATTTACTGAAATATGTTCTAGGTTGCAATTTTGTTTACAGTTGGCTATAACACGGAATAACAATACGGAATAACAACACGGAATAACAACGGTTGGTATATGAAAAGTTGCCAATTTCGAGAAACGAATTTTCAATTTACGACAATGCTCAAACGTGATACAATGCTTAAATTTACTACTGTCTAGGCAATTTTTTATATACATTGTTGGCATTTCGTTTTTTTCTTATTTAGTATTTAGAATAAAAATCCAATGCTTTATTGATGGTTTCAATACGCTGCTCATCCTTTTCAATTAATAGTTCATGTTGTGCATTATTAACTTCATAGGCTATACAATATTTTCCTGATTTTTTTGCGGCATCTATAAATTTCTGATGAGCATATGGGTCTATAATTTGTTCGTTCTCAGCGGAAAAAAGAATAAAAGGAGTATTGATTTTTTCAATATTGCTAAATATATAATCATATTGTTGACAAGATTTATGAGCCCAATGATAAGTAGCTCCACCTAATTTTGCCTTTGGCACTTTATCAAAAGCATCCATCATTCTATCATATCTTACCTCAGAACCTGTTAAGGTATTACCTTTAAAAGTTGTTTTATCATCTTTATACTCCGACTCGCCAATTGCATATTTAGGTTTTTCGCCATCAAGTACTTTAACAACAGCGCAAGCAGGTGGTTTAAAACCCAACATTGGAGACGAGAATGCAGCAGCATTAAAATCATTAGGGTTTTGTTCTAAATAAGTCATCCCAATAGCTCCACCCATTGAGTGTGCTAAAAGATAAGTCTTTTTATGATTTTTCGGTTTTAGATAATTCTCGTAGAAAGATTTCATATCGTCAATATAAAATTGAAAAGTATCTATATAGCCCATTTGAGGGTCTTCTGTCATTCTACCAGACAAACCCTGTCCACGGTGGTCATGAATGTATACTGAATAACCATTATTGAAAAGATCAAAAATGAGTTCTTTGTATTTTAAAGCAGCTTCGGTTCTCCCTGATGAAATTAATACTACTTTTTCTGTATTCTTTTGTTCAAATATTCGATAATATATTGACACATCAGCTTTTCCTACAAAGGTTCCCTTTTTTCCTGTATCATAAAACGCTTCAATTTTTTCACTGTACGCTTTATTTCCTAATTCATTCATTGTAGTGAGATTATATTTATTCTTTTCCTTTGATAAGCGACTAAAATTTCTGTTGCAAGAAAACAAAAGAATTATTAGCACCAAAAATAGATATTTCGAATTTCCTGAATGTAGTATACTATTTTTCATATTTTCCTTAGATTTTTAGTGGTATAAAAAATGAACTCAAAAATCATTGTTTCAAAGTTATTTAGATTGCTAAACGACTATGCTGTCAGTATGAGAAAATCATAACCGAACTTCTTTCATCTATTCCTGAGTTGCGGAATCTATAGTTAGTTTAAAATGATTGTTAATAAAAAAAGAGGCTGTTTAACAGAATATATCTTTCTAAACAGCCTCTTCATTCTAAACTACACTAAATCTTCAAAAGTTGTGTTGGCCAACTTTTTCTTAATGATGCTTTCTATAATTCTCTTACCAATACTTTCGTGTTCGCTTTTCATGGTTTTTGTAGCAGTAGCTAATGCGCGAACATCATACTGGCTTGCATATATTGCAGGCACCTTCTTATCTAGATTTAAGAAACTATAAACAGCCATTATTGCTGAACGAACTGAATATTCTACAGTAAATACGCAATCATCTTCAATTTCACAGAATTGGCCTAAGAAAGCAAGATTCACACTACCTTCAGGAATAACTTCTGGTCTGTCAGTTTTAACTCTTGGCATAAATTGACTAGTAATATATGGCATCATTGCTGGAATAACAATACATTCATCGATATATCCCTGCATATCGCCTTCGTCAATTCCAAAGTGATATAATAGTTCTTGTAATAATTCTCTACCTGAACAGTCACTCATTTTTTTATCAATAAAATCACCTTTATTATCTGGGAACAAAGCATAAGCCCAAGCAACAGTTACGTCTTCTGGTTGGTTTTTAAATTGTGGTTGTCTGTTTACCGTTACACTTAATAACCAGTTAGAATCTCTTACCGTGATAATTCCACCTGTAGCTGTTTTATGTGGTAAAAACTTACGCTCAGCAAAATCTTCTAAAAGCTTACGCATTTTAGGCCCTTTTGATGTAATTGTGTATGATTCCCATTTTGTTTTATCGATATCACTACAAAACACCTCAGGTTTTCCGAACGCTTTATCTTTTGCCGCAATATTTTTCCATAACTTCCAAACGGCTCCTTCACTTCTATCGGTAACAGGTGCTGTATCCATATCACCCAGAGTAGAGTTTTCTGTCATAGATCCATTGGTAAAGAATACAAAATCAGTGGCAGTAGTATTTATTACTTGATCCTTTCCATCTTTAGTAATATGAATTCCAGTAACTGTTTTTTTACCATCCGTAATATCTATGTCTAGATCGTTTACAGTAGTACCAAATTGAAAAACAACCCCTTTAGATTCTAATAAATTCTTTAAAGGAAGTATTAACGAATCGTATTGATTGTATTTGGTAAATAGTAAGGACCTCATTGTGCTCATTCCTGGTACCAAATGGATAAAACGTTGCATATATCGTTTCATTTCTAAAACAGAGTGCCAAGGCTCAAAAGCAAACATACTCCTCCAATACAACCACATATCTGTTTCTAAGTAGGATGGGTCAAAGTATTCTTTAACAGTAAGTGTACCTAAGTCTTCTTCTTTTGTTAGTAATAACTTGGTTAATTGGTTTGAGTTTTTTTCACTTAATCCCAAATCTGTTTTACGGTATTTCTCACCTCTATTTGAAATGACTCTCACGTTAGAAAAATTTACATCTGCATCATTCAACTCTTTGAATTCCTCTAATACCGTTCTGCCTTCTTCTTCTATTGATGGTACTTGACTATATAAGTCCCACAAACATTCATAATGTTCTTCCATTTCTCTACCGCCTCTTGCAACAAATCCATTTTCTGGATTTCCTGCACCGTCCATTGAGCCTCCAGATATACTGGCTTGTTCAAAAATGGTTATTTGACTTCCTTTCATGCGTCCATCGCGCATTAGATATTCTGCAGCTGCCAATGATGCAATTCCTGAGCCAATTAAAAATGCTCTTTTGTTTTCAACATCCTTTGGTTTACGCGTGGTAACTCTTTGGTAATTGTTCATAATAATTAATTTATGTTTTTCCTACTCTTAGGTTTATAGGATTACACCATATTTATTTTTTGTTATACATTTCAAAGTTTCTTTTTGTTCTAAGAATTTAATTATTTAATCTACAAGATACGAAACATATTTTTACAAAATCTACATTTTTCAGGACGTTACAAAATGAATGCCAACACGGAATAACAGCAGGCGTTGCCTGCTGCTGAATTAAAATGCCCTTTCAGGGCGAAATAAAAAAACATATTTATCCTAACATATACCTGAAATGGCTGAAAGCCATATATAATTCA
>JAGLDK010000051.1 GCA_023145615.1 Ichthyobacteriaceae bacterium
TATCGCGAACATTAAAAGATAAAGGAAACCCTTTTAAAATTCTCATTGCTTTTTCGGGAGAAAAAATAGTTGATGGTATTAAATATACCGAAGCCGATATGAATGGCTTTGCCGAAAAAGATACAAGAGAAAAGTTTGATACCGATGAGTACAAAATGCTTGTTGTGGCAAATAAATATCTCACAGGTTTCGACCAACCTAAACTTTCGGCAATGTATGTTGATAAGAAATTGCAAGGAGTATTGGCAGTTCAGGCATTGTCACGTTTAAACCGTTCGGCAAATAATCTTTCCAAGAAAACTGAAGATTTGTTTATACTCGATTTCTTTAATTCTACCGAAGACATAGAAAATTCTTTTAGTGATTTTTACACATCAACATCTTTAAGCGGTGCTACCGATGTAAATGTACTTCATGATGTTAAAGATAGTTTAGACGATACAGGAGTTTATGATTGGCATGAAGTAGAAGGTTTTAATGAGAAGTACTTCAGCGGAGTGGATGCCAATCTGCTAAGTCCTATTATAGATATTTCGGCACAACGTTTCAATGAAGATTTAGAATTAGAAGATGATGAAAAAGTAGATTTCAAAATAAAAGCCAAGCAGTTTGTTAAAATATACGGGCAAATGGCTTCTATTATGCCTTATGAAATTGTTAACTGGGAAAAGCTATTTTGGTTTCTTAAATTCCTTATTCCGAAATTAATAATTGTAGATGCTGATAGAGATAAATTTGATGAATTATTAAACTCAATAGATTTATCAACTTATGGTTTGCAAAGAGATAAGCTAAACAGTACAATTGTATTGGATGATGAAGAAACAATAGTTGATCCACAAAATCCAAATCCACGTGGTACACATGGCGAAGGAGAAGAAAAGGATACATTAGAATTTATTATTAGTGAGTTCAACGAAAGATGGTTTCAAGGTTGGGAAGCAACACCCGAAGATCAAAGAGTAAAGTTTGTAAGCTTGAGTAAACACATACAAGCACACCCCGATTTTCAAACTAAAGTAGCAGAAAATAGCGATACCCAAAATAGAGATTTAGCATTCAAGAAAATTCTAGATGACGTAATGAGTAAACAACGCCGTACAGAGCTAGACTTGTATAGGCTATATGCAAAAGATGATTCTTTTCATCAGGCATTTAGTGATACTATGAAAAGGTTGACGGGGAGTTTGTAGAGTTTTAGTAGTTGCATGTAAATAGAGTTGTAATGTAAGCCTTCGCCTCAACTATTTTTTTTTCTACAAAGTAAAGGCACTCTGTTGTAATATCTATCACAATTTAAATGTAATGAATTCGTTACATTTTTGCAGTTTATGCATGTTTTATACATGAAATATACAATTATGCTTTTTTATTTAAACAGTATATTTCGTGATACACCACCAATTTTATAACTCTAAAAAAAAATACATTATGATAATTTTTCTAGGTGATAGCCTTACAGAATGGTGCCCGTTTTCTACATTATTTCCAAATGCTGAAATTCAAAATTACGGTATTCATGGTAATACAACCGTTGATGTTTTAAAAAGAATTGATGTGTTGAAAAATAAAAATGCTGATAAATTGTTTTTGTTATTAGGAATTAACGATTTAGGAAACAATTATAATTCATCTTTTGTAGCAGATAATTACAATAAAATTATTGATGAATTGATAGTTAGTAATGTAGCTGATGTTTTTTTTTTAATAAGTGTTTTGCCTGTAAATCATAATAAATGGAATAAGCCCGGACTTGTAAAAAGTAATATTGATTTATTAAATGGTTTGTTAATGGATATTGCAAAACAACGTGGATTTACTTTTTTAGATATTGCTTGTAATTTTACGGATTTAAATGGAGATATTAATAATAGTTTGTTTACTGATGGGTTGCATCTTAATAATTTAGGGTATGAAGTTTATAGTAAAAGTATTAAAGAATTTGTTTGTAATTAATTTTGCTTGTTTAGTGTATTTGGTACGTTACTTAGTGTGGTAATTGTACTTGTGTAGGTTGTTTTAGTGGTTTAATACTTATTGTTTATCGTGTTTTATGTTTTAATGGTGGGGGGTATGGTTTAAATGGTCTAAAAATATATACGGCAGAATATCTCTTGTTTATATTTGGAGGTAGTTAGTGTATTGTAATCGATATACTGCTTTTGTTTGCTTTATTAATAATTGAGAGCAAATTTTGTTTAAAACAACCAAATAGTATTTATATGAAAATTAATAAAATTGCGATGCTTTTGTTATTGGCATCATCAACATTAGTAGGTCAGGAAATTACAAAACTTAATATTAACGGGTATCATGCAAAGTTTGCTGAAGAAGGTAAAATATTAGTTACTTCAAGCAACTTTCAAGGTTTAAAAGTAGTTGATGTTAATAGTAAAGAAGAAATAGTTTTGTCTGATAAGGCTCGTGCTGGTAAGTCGGAATTTGTAAATGGTAAGATTTATTTCGGAAATAAAAAATCTGCAACATCTGTTAATATTGATGGTACTGAAACCAAAACAGTTAACAGAACCAGAAAAACATCGTTATTAGAAGTAGCAAGTAAGGCAAATAAAAACTTGAATAAAAATTCGGTAAAGCAATTAGTAGAGGTAAAGTCTATTGAAAAACTTACTGCATTAGAGTTGGTTTATTCCGATGGAACATCGAAAGTAATTAAGCCTTTAAAAAACGGAGCTAGATATTTACAGTCGTTAATATCTCCAAACAAAAAATACATTTTGGTAAAACAATACGGAGGTAACGGGTACTTAATGAAAGTAAACGGAACTGACGTTATTGATTTAGGATATATGGAAAGTCCTGCTTGGGCTGGAAATGATGAAATTACTTTTCAGGTAACTAAAGATGATTCTGATAAAATTACTGCTTCCGACATTTTTAAGGTAAATATTTACAGTAGAGTTAAAAAGAACTTAACTGCAAAGTTTTCTAAAATAGCTATGGATCCATCATCAAACAACGATGGTTCTAAAATTATTTTCAACACAACAGATGGAGAAGTTTATATAATTTCGGAATAATAACAATTTACTTAGAAAGATGAATTTAAAAAATATATTTGTTGCTACTGCGTTATTAAGTTCTGCTGCAACAATGGCTCAACGTATTGATGGGCACTACGAAGAGTTGAATTTCACGGAAAATGTTCCTGCAAATTTACCTCAATTATTAAGTGAGAAGTCTATTACCATCGACCCTGGTCATGGTGGATACGGAGGAGATGATAGAAAAACAGATGTAGAGTTTGGTTTAACCTATTGGGAATCTACCGGAAATTTTGCTACTGCAAATTTTTTATATGCTCAGCTCGAAGCTTTGGGTTGTGATGTTTCAATAACTAGAATTAAAAACGATATTGATCATAAAATAGAAATTAGTCCTGAAAGTGACCCTTCAATTAAAGAAAGAGTTGATTTTGCAGAACTAATGGATGCTGATTTTTTCCATTCGGTGCATACAAATGGAGTAGCAAATAAAACGTCTAATTATCATTTAATGCTTTATGCATCTTTAGATAAAAACAATAGAAGTACTGCACAGTTTCCTATTGCAAAAGATATGTCGAACATAATGAGTATTGAATTGCCTAAGGTTGTTTATACAGTTGGTGCGCCAAAAGTATATGCTGATTTGGTTTTTCAACCTAAATGGTCTTCAGGTTATGGAATTTTAAATGGTACATCAGTACCTGCTATAATATCAGAGGCTTCTTTTCATTCTAACCCTGCCGAAGGAAGACGTTTAAGAAGTAAGATGTATCAGGAGGCTATGGCTACTCAAATGACTAAATCGTATTTAAAATTATACGGTGTTGGAAATTTTAATTACGGAGAAGTTAAAGGTGTTGTTGATCATGCAAATAATGAAGAACTTAATAATGTAACTGTAGGTGCTTACCAAAACAATGTTTTGGTGCGTGAGGTTGCTACTGATAATGGATATAATGGTTATTACTTTATGGGCTGGTTGGCTCCTGGAGAATACGAAATTAAATTTTCGAGAAACGATGCGGAATTTAAAACCGAATTAGTTACTGTTAATGCAATGGAAGAAGTTTTGCCTCGTTTGTTAGAGCCTGCTCAGGTAACTTTTAAAGAAATAAAAGTTAATGATGACGATACTTATACATTTAAGTGGAATAAAATTGATAGTGATATAACAGGTTACAAATTGTTTTACTCTAAAAGAAAAACGTTGAGCTCTTGGAAACTTGTTGCTGATGATGCTGTTTTAACTGCCGATAAAACTGAATACACTGTATCTAAATCGGACATTGTAACAACAAGTTTACCAACATTGTATTTTAAAATGGTGGCTATTAACAGAAACGATACTGAAGTTAAAACAGGAGCAGAATCGAGAGTTTACTCTACAAGTAATTCTGATGCTGGAATAAAGGCTTTAATAGTTGATGGTTTTGATAGATTAATTGGAGCAAATTCGGCTAACAAACATTCGTTGTCGGTAATTTATGCCGATGCTTTATCTACTGTTGCAGAAATAAAAAGTGTTTCAACTGTTGATAATACTGTAGTTATTGATACAGATGTTTTATTAAATTACGATGTTGTTTATTGGATTTCAGGAGAAGAGTCTTCG
>JAGLDK010000052.1 GCA_023145615.1 Ichthyobacteriaceae bacterium
GGCAAAATAAAAGCACTTGAAAAAACAGTTTTACAAGCTCATAAAAAAGGATACTCAATTGAAATAATTAAAGATTTAACAGGACTTTCTGATGACGTAATAAATGAGATACTTAATAAGTAAACTAATATTCTACAACACTTTCATAACTCCTTCTGCATAATGTATTTAAAAGAATTAAATCTAGTTAATTTTAAAAATCTTGAAGCTGAGAGCTTTGTGTTTTCAAATGAAATTAACTGTTTTGTTGGCATGAATGGTAAAGGAAAAACCAATGTTTTAGATGCTATATATTATTTATCTTTTACCAAAAGTTACTTTAACTCTATTGATGGTCAGAATATAAAACATGGACAAACTTTTACAATTATTGAAGGTGAGTTTATGAAAGATGATAGATATGAAAAAATATTTTGCGGACTTCAGAAAGGCAAGAAAAAAGTTATAAAACGAAATAATAAAATATACAAAAAACTTCAAGATCATATTGGAGAATTTCCTTTAGTTATAATATCTCCTTCCGATAGAAATTTAATTACTGAAGGAAGTGAGGTTAGACGAAAATTTTTAGATGGTGTAATATCTCAATTCGACCCTACATACTTATCCGATTTATTACGATATAACAAACAGTTGATTCAACGTAATGCCCTGCTAAAATATTTTAATGTAAATAATACTTGGGATGAAAAAAGTTTATTAGTTTACGATGAATTATTAAGCAACCTTGGACAAAGCATACATTCAAAAAGAAAAGATTTTTTAGAAAACCTATTACCTACATTCATTGAACGTTACAATTCAATATCAGAAAACAACGAAAATATTAGTCTCGAATACGAAAGTATGCTTGACATAAAGCCAATGATGGAGCTCTTAATGGAAAGCAGAGCAAAAGACAAGGCAGTACAATACACATCGTTAGGAATACATAAAGATGATTTAATCTTTAACATTGAAGGTTATCCTATTAAAAAATTTGGATCTCAAGGACAGCAAAAAACTTTTTTAATAGCTTTGAAATTAGCACAGTTCCAATTTCTGAAAATTCATAAAAAAACTACTCCAATACTTTTGTTAGACGATATTTTTGACAAACTTGACGAAAAAAGAGTAGAACAAATAGTACGTTTGGTAAATAATAAATACTTTGGACAAATTTTTATTACTGACACACATGCCGATAGAACGGAAAATATCGTAAAAAAAATTAACAATAATTATAAAATGTTCAAATTAAATTAGCAATGGCATTTAAAAAAAAATATACAAGCGATAGAATAAAAAATGTATCAAACCTTAAGGATAGCTTGAGTAACTTTTATTCGGAATATAAATTTGGAGATAAATTAATTGCTTTCGAACTAAGAGAAAAATGGTTTGAATTAATGGGACATGCAATTAACCGACAAACTTCATCGTTAACTATTAATAACGGAATACTTTATATTAAAATAACTTCTCCGGTTATTAAAAACGAACTTAGTTTTGCCAAAGAAAACGTAAAGACTCACTTAAATAGAGCTTTAAAAAAAGACATAATTAAGGAAGTTGTAATATTATAAATAACACTACACTAATAGCAATTATAAGTTAAATACCTTATTAAATTAATAATCTTGATATAAAATTTTATTTTAGTACATCTAAAAACATAAGTTATACTATAATAATTTTATAATATGGAAGTTATAATATCTGCAATAGACTTCGTTTCTAACGCCTTGTGGTCATACATATTAATATATACCCTTATTCCTGTTGGGTTATATTTTACATTTAAATTACGTTTCGCACAGTTTACATATTTCAAACATATGTTTAAACTTATAACAGAAGGCGTAGTAACCACCGATAAAAATCAAAATCATGTTTCTTCTTTTGGAGCTTTTACAATATCATCGGCTTCTCGTGTTGGTACCGGAAATCTTGCAGGAGTAGCAATAGCTATTTTCATGGGTGGTGCTGGAGCAGTATTTTGGATGTGGCTTTTGGCTATAATTGGTGCTGCATCAAGTATGATAGAAAATACATTGGCTCAAGTTTACAAGAAAAAAAATGAAGATGGCACTTATCGTGGTGGCCCTGCTTACTATATGAAACAAGGTTTGGGTTTAAATTGGATGGGTACTACTTTTTCAATATTAATTACAATTAGTTTCGGTCTTATTTTTAATTCGGTACAAGCAAATACAATAGCTCGTGCTTTTGAAGGTGCTTTTGAAGTTAACCCAATTATAATAGGTATTGTACTATCTGTATTAACAAGTGTTATTATTTTTGGAGGACTAAAACGCATAGTATCATTTACTCAAGTAATATTTCCGGCAATGGCGGGTATATATTTAATTGCTGCTTTTTTTGTTATTATAACTAATATTACCGAATTACCTTCGGTAATGAATCATATTATTAAAGAAGCTTTTGGCATGGAACAAGCTGCCACAGGAGCCTTTGCTTTTATGGTGATGCAGGGTATTAAAAGAGGTTTATTCTCTAACGAAGCAGGTATGGGGTCTACTCCAAATGCGGGTGCAACTGCCGAAGTATCACACCCTGTTAAGCAAGGTTTTATTCAAACTTTAGGCGTTTTTGTTGATACTTTACTTATATCAAGTGCAACAGCATTTGTAATATTAGTTACAAACGTACACAAAACTACCGAAGGTTTAAACGGTATTCAACTTACGCAAATGGCAATGAATAATGCTTTAGGAGAGGCAGGTACAATATTTATAGCTGTTATAGTTTTACTATTTTCTTTCAGCTCTATAATAGGTAATTATTATTATGGAGAATCGAATATTGAATACATGACCAAATCAAAATTAGCACTAAACACCTTTCGTGCTGCTGTAATATTAATGGTGTTTTTTGGTACAACTGCATCATTAAAATTGGTTTGGAATTTAGCCGATATATTTATGGGGTTAATGGCTCTTTTAAACATTACAGCACTTATAATGCTACGTAAAATAGCTTTCGAAGTATATTACGATTATATAAATCAGTTAAAAAAAGGATTAAATCCTATTTTTCATAAAAAAACAATTAAAAGCTTAAAAGATGTTGATAGTTGGGATGATGAACATACTAAACTTCATAGTCAACATAACAATTCAAAATAAAAACACACCTTAAAATGCATAAAAAAAACGGATAATATTATCCGTTTTTTTTATGCATTTTAAATAAACATGTTGCATTTAAAATAGATACAACATTTTTAACAAATCCTAAACAATTCCTAAATCAACTCTAAATCGCCTAAACCTTCACGTACTACAACTACATTATCTTCGTCAGTTATATCTACAATTGTTGACGCAACATTACTACCATATCCACCATCAATAACTATATCAACTAAATTACCGTATTTTTCGGCTATTAATTCGGGGTCTGTAGTATATTCTATAACCTCATCTTCGTCGTGTATTGAAGTTGATATTATTGGATTTCCAAGTTCTTTAACAATATCAAGTGCAATTCTATTATCCGGAATTCTAATACCAACTGTTTTTTTAGCTTTAAAAACTTTAGGCAAATTATTATTTCCATTCATGATAAAAGTAAATGGACCAGGCAAAGTTCTATTTAACAACTTGTAAATAGGATTTGAAATTTGCTTTGTATAATCTGTTAAATGACTTAAATCATGACAGACAAACGAAAAGTGAGCTTTAGCTAATTTCACTCCACGTATTCTGGCAACTCTTTCCATTGCCTTATTTTTAGTAATATCGCATCCTAATCCATAAACAGTATCGGTAGGATAAATAATTACACCTCCTTTTTGAAGTACCTTTACAACCTTAGCAATCTCCTTGGGGTTGGGATTTTCAGGATAAATACGTATAATTTCTGCCATAATTTTTATTTAGTTAAAACTATAATCTATAGGTAATTAAGTTAACCATTTTACTTTACATTAATACTAAAAAATTCTTGCTCTCCAATATAACCTTTCAAAACATCACCTTCCGATACCTTACCTACTCCACTTGGTGTGCCTGTAAATATTAAATCTCCAATTTTAAGAGTAAAATATTGAGAAATATGTTCAATAATTTCATCTATCGAATGAATCATATTTGATGTATTTCCGTTTTGCACAACAACACCATTTAAGTTTAACGAAAAATCAATATTATTAACATCTCTTAATTCAGTCTTACTTATAAAGTTACCCATTACAGTTGAACCATCAAAGGATTTTGATTTTTCCCATGGCAGTCCCTTTTCCTTTAGCTTTTGCTGTAAATCTCTGGCAGTAAAATCAATACCCAAACCAATTTGATCGTAATATTTATGAGCAAACTTTTTGTTTATATATTTTCCTATTTTATTAATTTTAACAACAACTTCGGTTTCATATTCTATATTTTCTGAAAATTCAGGTATTACAAATGGAAACTTCTTTAATACAATTGACGAGTCTGGTTTCATAAAAACAACAGGCTCATCCGGAATTTCGTTATTAAGTTCTTTTATATGATCGTGGTAATTTCTACCAATACAAATTATTTTCATATCTAAATTATATAATCAAAAGTTAAAAAACTCTACACAAAGTTTATAATATTTACAAAAAGTAAGTAAACCGATGCTATTAAAACTAAGAATCCTGGAATTACATATTTTTCTTTTGCCCTTACAATACGCATTGCAAACATAAATGCTAATGCTGATGAAAACACACTTAACATACCCCAAAAGGTAGTAAACTGTAATATCGACGAATAGCCAATAAACTTATTACGAGCCTCTAACGACGTTTCTGTTGTAAGAGAAGCACTAAGCCAAATTACATGAATTATTATGGGTAACAACAATAATAAAGCCGACCATAACATGTAAAACTTCTGTCCAATTCCGCTTAACATTATAACTTAGAATTAAATTTATTTTTTAAAGCATCTAATTTATTTCCGCCTTTTTCTTCATGATATTTTTCAAACAACCTTTTAAGAGTTTGCTTAGTGTATAAAGGAAAAGATGCACCCATTACCCAACCATAATAACCAGGTTCTTTTTCGAAAATACTTTTAAGAGTTTTTCCTTTATGCTTTCCGAAATTAATAATTTCTTCATTTTTTTCGTTGTAAGCAATATAACCTGCAAAGTCAACATTTTTACTTCTCGATGAAAATTCACTTAAAAAATTAACATCATTTTCTAAATCATTTTCATAACGATCTAACTGAGCCAACAAAATTTCGTAAGTAGCCAAAGTATCGGCAGCTGCAGTATGTGCATTAGTTAAATCCTTTTCGCAATAAAACTGATATGCTGCACTTAAAGTACGTTGTTCCATTTTATGGAAAATATTTTGCACATCAACCAACACATTTTCACTAATATCAAACTCAATATCGGCTCTTAAAAACTCTTCTGCCAACAAAGGCACATCAAATTTATTTGAGTTATACCCAGCTAAATCGCAACCTTTTACCATGTTATGTACATCTGCCGAAAGCTCTTTAAACGTAGGCTCGTTAGCTACTTTTTCGTCAGTAACACCGTGTATATCTATAGTTTCTTGAGGTATTTTTCTTTCAGGATTAACCAACCATGTTTTACTTTCTTTATTTCCATTAGGAAATATTTTAAGTATCGAAATTTCAACAATTCTATCTTCTGCAACTTTTACTCCTGTAGTTTCTAAATCGAAGAAACAAATTGGCTTGCTAAGTTTTAAATCCATTCTAATAAAATTTTATATAAAAAATAATTTATCAATAGTCAGTTTGGGTATAGTTTTTATAAAACTATTGGTTCTCCTACAAATAATGTAATTTATAAAACAGATATTAACTGTATTAACAACAATATCAATTCCACTACATTTAACAGATAACCAAACTATTTAATAGTAATTCTTAAATTTTTTTATCCATATCAAAAGCCTCTAAATAATCGGCAACTCTTTTCACAAACATTCCACCTAAAGCACCATCAACAATACGATGATCGTAAGAATGCGACAAATACATTTTATGACGTATTGCAATTACATCACCCTCTGGAGTTTCAACAACTGCAGGTATTTTTCTGATTGCTCCGATAGCTAAAATTGCTACCTGTGGCTGATTTATAATTGGAGTTCCCATTATGTTTCCAAAAGTTCCAATATTTGTAACAGTATAAGTTCCACCTGCAATATCATCGGGACTAAGGTTATTACTTCGGGCTTTAACTGCCATTTTATTTACTTGCTTAGTTAGTCCAAGTAAATTTTGAGTATCTGCATTTTTTATTACAGGCACAATTAAATTACCACTTGGCAAAGCAGTAGCCATACCTATATTTATGTTTCCTCTTTTAATAATTTTATCTCCATCAAGAGATACATTTACCATCGGAAAATCTTTAATTGCTTTTGCTACAGCTTCTAAAATAATAGGAGTGTATGTTATTTTTTCGCCCTCTCTTTGCAAAAATTCATCTTTTATATTATCTCTCCACTTTACAATACGTGTAACATCAGCTTCAACAAAAGAAGTAACATGTGCCGAAATTTGCTTCGACATAATCATATGTTCAGCAATTTTCTTACGCATCCTGTCCATTTCTATAATTTCATCATCACCCGAAAACGAAACAGATGTTTGCTTAATTTCTTGTAAAACAGGTTCTGACAAATTAGCTTTTATACTACTATTTTTTTGTACAGTTTTTTGCTCCAATTCCTGTTCAATACCCTTATTCTTTTTTTCGTTACGCAACAATATATAAAACTTTATATCGTCTTTGGTAACCCTGTTTTCTTTTCCGGTACCTTTAATAGTTTCCAGTTCTTCAAACAAAATATTTTCTTCCTTTGCTATACTTCTAACTAGCGGAGAATAAAATCTTTCGGATAACGAAGTATCTAAAACTTGCTTTGTTTGCTCTGCTTTTTCAATCAACAAATCAGTTACATTACTTACATTATCTATTGTCGATTTATTTTCAAAAGGCAATTTTACATCAACCTCATCGCTATTAGTTTCTATAATGGCAATTGCTTCCCCAACCTTTACAACCTCGTCAATCTTAAATAATTGCTTAACCAAAACACCATCAATTTCCGATGGAATTTCAGAATCAACCTTATCAGTGGCTATTTCAACCACTATATCGTCAACTGTAATATTATCTCCTTCTTGCTTTTGCCAGTTTACTACTGTAGCTTCAGCAACACTTTCTCCCATTTTGGGCATTAATAATTCTACTAGAGCCATTATATATAGTTGTTTTTTTTATCTTTTTTATTCAATGCAAACTTATAAAAAAGTAGAGACAATATATAAACCAATTATTAATTATGGTTGTTATATATATTGCCTCTACCTTACATTTTATTATATGTTAATTTTGCCAACACTCTGTTAAAATATCAATTTAGGGGTATTAAATAGCAGTATAGTTTTTAATTATTTATTTTACTGATGTGCAATGTATTACCACAAAAGTAACATACTATTAATTTAAATACTTGCAATAAAAAACTAACCTCCAACCATTCCATAAATTTCCATACAAATATCAATATCATATTCGGCATCATGCAATTTCGATTCATCAACCTCAACTCCTAAAAATTTAGCAACTGTTGATTGTTTAAAATTTTCTATTTCTGATCTTTGATCTTGCAGAAAAAACGATGCTAAAACCATAACATCAATAGTATCGCTCCAAAACCAACTCCCGAAATATTTATCTTTATTCTGTACAAAAAAAGCTCTTAAAAACTGATTATCGAAACTTGCATTATTATAACCTACCAAATGAAATTTATCTTTTTTATCGAATTTATCAATATACCTACTTAGTATTTTAACTAATTTATCGTACACAATTTTCATATCATCATAAGCCATAATTTGCTCTTCTGTAACATTACAAACATTTAAAGCTTCTATTTCAATTAATGAACTTGGGTTTGGTTTTACAAAAAGATTAAACCTTTCCTTAATATCACCATCAATTACAATAGCACCCGATATTTGATGAATTCCATTTTTCCAAAAACGAGTTCCAGTAGTTTCTAAATCATAAAAAAATAATTTCATAATAAGTGTGCGTAAAATATTTTTATTAAAAATGTAAGTTTATTATATGACAAACACTGTCATTTATATAGTCGTTATTATCGTAATATAATAGTTAATATGTAAGTACACAACTATTCCTATACTCTTGCCTAAGAACCTTTACTCCTTACGACTTACCCATTTCCATAATTCTTTATAAGTAACTTTTTTGCCATACATCAGCACCCCTACTCTGTAAATTTTAGCAGCCATAAATGTGGTTAAAATAAAGCTTATAACTAAAATAATCATTGATAATAAAATTTGCCAAGTAGGTACATCAAACGGTACCCGTGCCATCATAACAACTGGCGATGTAAACGGAATCATCGACATCCAAAAGGCAACAGGTCCGTGTGGATTATCTAAAATCATAAGGGCTGTATAAATTCCTATAATTAAGGGTAATGTAATTGGTAGCATAAATTGTTGGGTGTCGGTTTCCGAATCAACTGCGGCACCTACTGCTGCAAATAAAGCACTATATAGTAAATATCCACCCAGAAAAAAGAACAAGAATAAACTGAAAATCTCAACATAATTAAGTTCGAATAACGAAAGTATTACTTGATGTAAGTTACTATCAACTCCCTGAGATGACGAAATATTTGATAACAATTCGTCGTTTGGAGAATTAATATTCATTGTTCGTTTGGTTACAGTAAGTAAAACCGACGATAATATAAACCACAATAAATACTGAGTAAGTCCTACCAATGCGGTACCTATAATTTTACCCAACATCAATTTAAATGGTTTTACCGATGAAATTATAACCTCAATAATTCGGTTAGTTTTTTCTTCCATTACCGATCTCATAACCTGAACTCCATAAACTAAAATAAACATATAAATTAATACACCCAAAAAAGCTCCAATTGCAAACTGAACAACATTTAATTTAGAGTTTTTAACCTCTCCGCTATAATTTACATACCTAATATTAACAGGCACATTTGCCTTATCAACCAAATCCTCGCTTGTACCAAATTCAATAAGTTTTAGATTTTTAATTCTTTCCTTAATTTTTGATGTAATTGTGCTTACCGATGTAATTGAAGGTGTTGAATTTGATAAAAACTCAATTGAATTACCAATTTCAACTAATTTATCTGAATTTTTAAACGGCACATAAACTATACCAGTGTAATTATTTTTTTCGGCAGTTTTAATAGCTTTTGTTAAACCATCGGTGGGTAAATACACATATTTTATATCTTCGGTATTGGTAAAAGTATTTATAAACAACGATGTTTCGTCGTAAATGGCAACCGTTTTTTCTTCTTTATTTACATTTGCTAAAAATGCAATAATACCTAACACAGCAACAAATAATAATGGACCTAAAAATGTCATTACTATAAACGCTCTTCTACGTACTTTTGTTAAGTATTCTCTTTTTATTATTAGTGCTATTGTATTCATAAATTTACACTGCGTGTTGAATAAATATATCGTTAATACTTGGTATATTTTCCTGAAAATGATGTAATTCTCCTATACTCATTAATTCTTTAATAAGTTGCTGAGAGGTTCCGTTAGGATGCATTTTAATGGTAACATCAATTTGATCTTTAAAATATACATTAGGTTTTGTTTCTATTATTTTAGAAATATTATTTTCGAATAAAATATTTCCTACATCACCTTTATTAATTGTAACATTATAATTGTTGGTTCTATGCTGACGTTTTACATCTCCTATTTCTCCATCAAGTATTTTCTCCGATTTATTCATCATTCCAATATGATCGCACATTTCTTCTACCGATTCCATACGATGAGTTGAAAACAAAATTGTTGCTCCATTATTTTTAAGCTCAATAATTTCGTTTTTTATAATTTGTGCATTTACCGGATCGAAACCGCTAAAAGGTTCGTCAAAAATTAAAAGTTTGGGTTCGTGTAAAACTGTAACTATAAACTGAACTTTCTGAGCCATTCCTTTCGATAGCTCTTCTATTTTTTTATCCCACCACGATGAAATTTCAAATTTATCGAACCAATATTTAAGTTTTTGTTTGGCAATATTATAAGGCATTCCTTTTAATTGAGCCAAATACAAAACCTGTTCTCCAACTTTCATATTCCTATACAAACCACGTTCTTCGGGCATGTATCCAATTTCCGAAATATGTTTTGATTGTAGTTTTTCTCCGTTAAAAATAATAGTACCCGAATCTTGAGCAATTATTTGATTTATTATTCTTATAAAAGTAGTTTTTCCTGCACCATTAGGACCTAACAATCCATATATACTTCCTTTTTGTATATTGAAACTAACATTATTTAGTGCGGTATGCTTGTAGTATTTTTTGGTAATATTTTTGGCTTCAAGTAAATTCATTTGTCATTATTATATTACACAATATCATTTAAAAAATTACTTGCACTACAAAAAAGTCATCAATAATATATTGATTACAAATAAAGTAAAATAAATAAAGTATGATTATTCAGTAAGAATTAATAATAAAATTTCGCAAATATATAATACTATAGTTAGTAATTGCAAACATATATGCCGAATATACTTACAAGTTACATTAAATTAACTCAAAATACACACATCAAACACTATATTATATTAATTAATATATTGATTTGCAACAACTTAAATATACTAAAATGCAGTTATTAAAAACAACAAACATGCCTGAGCAAAAATATATTTTACTACTTACCTAAACTGTATTTATAAAATTTAATTTACACAGTAAAGTATACATTATTTTGTAATTTTATAACACTGTAATTTAGTATTATACAGTTGTAAATTTTGTATGTTTGCCGTTAAGTATAAATTAAATAACATTTATGTTACAATCAATAATAGGTAATTATTCTAGTTTAGTATATATAGGAATAATACCAATTATACTATCATTGTTAATAGACTCTATAAATAGAAAAGGCACTATTGCTAACGCATACTCTTTTAGTTTAATTAATATCATTATTATAATTGCCTTAGGATTTGTTGTGCAATTAAACAACAATACTGATACCATATTAATGGCATCAAGTATAAGCGATTTTATTTTTAAACTTACTCAGAGTATTTATATATTAATATTTGCCAAACTCTATGGTATTAGCAATGCCAAATTTTTTAAAATATTTTTTATAGTTATATTATCTTCAACTTTAGCATATCTATTTACATTATTTTATGCACCAAACATCCTTTACACAAACCATGAATTCAATGCTACTATAAAAGAATTTACAGAAGCTTCGATTAGTAAATCTGTTTATTTTAATATGGGGTGGTTAGCTAAATTATATACATCTCTACTTTTTATAGTATTTGTAGCTATTACATTCTTAACAGGTTATAGAGTTTTTAAAACTAAAAAAAATACAAAATTCAATATAATAGGTATAGTACTTGTTATGGCATCATTTTTTTATGAAATGTTAAATTTAGGTTTCAACTTTTTTTCAGTAAGTAACAACCATTATTACTTTTCGTTAATTTTCGGAACCATTATTTCTAGCTTTTTCTTATTTACCGACAAAAGAGTAAATAAACTTTTTCCGAAAACATATTTAGATTTTACCAATCAAATAAAAAACATGTCGTATTGGCAATTATATTCTATAACCAGCCTTGTAGTTATTGTAGTTATAGAAGTTTTGGCATTTTTATTAATAGGAGTTAAAAAAGGAATTTTTACTTACGATATTTGTTTATTCTCTTATCTATCTCCATATTTTGTAAGCCCCATTTTTTTATTATTATTTATTACTATTTTACGTCCGTTAGAAATATCAATAAACAACCTACACAACTCTAAATTACAATTACTTAAAACTAAAGAAAAGGTTGAGTATGCTAACAATTCTAAAAACAATTTCCTGAATAATATAAGTCACGAAATAAGAACCCCTATTAACGGAATTTTAGGTTTATCACAATTAATTAACCTAGATACCGATAACGAAATAGATAAAAAATACTCTAAAATTATACACAAAAATGGTAACTCGTTACTTAATATAGTTAACGATGTACTTGATTTATCGAAAATAGAAAACCAAGATATTAAATTACATAAAAACTCATTTAACCTAAAAAGTGCTATCGAACGAAGTATTAATCTATACACTGGTATGGCACTTAAAAAACAAATAGAAATTATTCTTACTATTGATAAAAATGTTGATGAAGTTATACGTACCGACGAAACCCGATACCTGCAAATACTAAATAATTTACTTAGTAATGCCATAAAATATTCTAATAAAGGAACTATTAAAGTTGAGGTTTCGAAAGAAAATACAGACAATGGATACATTAAAGTAATTACAAAAGTTATTGATGAAGGAATTGGTATTACTGAATATAATTTAACTCGTATTTTCGATAATTACTATCAAACCCAATCAAACGCTGAACAAAACAGTACAGGATTAGGACTATCTATATCTAAAAACCTATCTATTACACTTGGTGGAGAACTAACAGTTAGCTCAGTGCCAAAACAGGGTTCAACTTTTTCGTATAGCATATTATCAAATCAAAATAAAGTTATTATTAAACATAATTTTAATAATAAAAATAAGCAAGTGCTAAATGCCAATTTTGCTAACTCTAACCCAATGGAAATATTGGTTGTTGAGGATAATAAAATAAATCAAATGCTTATTATGAAAATATTAAATCGTTTGGGATACAATCCTAAGCTGGCTAATAATGGTATTGAAGCAGTTGATATGTCGAAAGAAAAACATTACGATTTAATTTTTATGGATTTACAAATGCCAATTATGGATGGTTTAAAAGCTTCTAATATTATTAGCAAACGCAATAATGCAAACACCATAAATAACACAACTACTAACAAGGCTAATACTGTAATTGTTGCACTTACTGCAAATGTGTGGGCTGAGGTAAAGGAACAATGTTTTAATAACGGAATGAAATTATATATTTCGAAACCATATAAATTCGAACATATAACTGATGTAATAATTAAAGTTAAAAACAAAAATTTCAACAATATAATTAAGCAATAACATGATTGAAGCTTTAACTAATCCATACGTTGCTTATTACATTACAAGTTTAATTTTGCTAACACTAATTGTTATTAGCTTGTGGAAAAATAAGGACATTGTAATTAAATGGTATGTAAGTGCTTTATTTGTAGCAATTACAATAACATTATTAACCTTATTTGTAAAGTACATACCCGATTTGGAGAAGTACGATAGTTTAGTACTATACATTTTTACAATCATACACTTTTTAGGTATTATTGTACATGTTTTTTCGTTTTGTATAGTTATAAACATTGTTTTTACAAACAAAAAATATATAAATATATTTACAAAAGTTGTTTCATTATTTTTTGTAACAATTTCGGTTATGTTTATATTATTTGCAATTTACAATCCAAACTACAACTATACATCGTACTCAATTTGTAATGAAAATATCAAAATTCCGTTTGTTAAAAATAATACGGTAAAATATATTGTTTTCGAATTTGGACATTTTACTAAATTATCAAATTATTTTATTCCAATATATACATTAATACTTGTAGTATTATTGGTATGGAAAATAATAGCTAATGGGTTAAACACACAAGCAAGGGTATTAGGCCTACTTGTAAGCCGACTTATATATATAAGTGCTCCATTTTTAACAACTATATTACCCGCTAGAGTTCAATTATTTGATTATTATAATGCCACTTTAAATATTGCCTTAATTTTTACGTCAATATATATATCGTCGAATAAAACTATTAAAGATTTTTTTCCAAACAACTCGGGCGATTTTTCTCATAAAATAAAAAACTCATCATTTATACAATTATACGTAGGTATAACTTTTTTATTAATTATCATATTTCATATTTTCGTAACTCTATTAGCATATAATTACACTAACAAAATTTTATTTGGAAGTATGAGTGAGGCGTTTTATATACCTTTAGTTATTTCATTAATATTTGTGGGTATATTATCGGCATTATTAAAATCTATGAATCATACTATTAACGATTCAATGCAATGTAATTATGATATTGAACATGCTACTGATGTAATAAAAAAAGCCGACTCAATAAAGTCAGTTTTCTTGGCAACATTAAGTCATGAAGTACGTACTCCGCTTAACGGAATTTTAGGTATTGCAGATGTTTTAAAAACCGAAACTAAAAATAAAAAAACTTTAGATAACGCAAATATTATACTACAAAGTGGTAATAATTTAATGAATATTATTAACGATATTCTTATATACTCTAAAATAGAACACAGCGGTTTAACCCTAAATAAAAGTAGCTTTAACTTACGCAGTGCCTTACTAAATGAAAAGAAATTTTATAATTACAACATAAATAATACTGATATTGATTTTTCGATAAACTTTAATAGTAATGTACCTGAATTAATTTACTCCGACAAAGAAAAATTAATACAAATTGTACGTAGCCTGGTTAATAATGCCATTAAATTCAGCCCTAAAGGTTTTGTAAAGGTTTATGTTTATTCAACCAAAGTTGGACTATTTAATGAAATATCAATAAAAATAACCGATTCGGGTATTGGAATAAAAAAAGAAATTCTTGATAAAATTTTCGATAAATTTCATCAGGGCGATACGTCTAACACTCGTAAATTTGGAGGTACAGGTTTGGGTTTGTCAATAGCAAAAAAACTTAGTCAACATTTGGGTGGAAATATTAGTGTTATTTCTGAAGAAGGAAAAGGATCGGAATTTACTTTTACGTTTAAATATAATCCAAATAACATTAAACAATTAAAAAAGGTTATTGAGTTTAAAGAAAATACTGATTTCGAAAAGTTATTTCCTGCTAAAATTTTAATTGCCGATGATAATAAAGTAAATATTTTACTGATAAAAAAACAGCTCGAAAAACTAGGTTATAAAAATATTGAAACAGCCCAAAATGGCAAACAAGCTGTAGATAAATGCTCTGATATAAACAGTAATTTCAATCTTATTTTTATGGATATTAATATGCCCGAAATGGATGGGTTTGAAGCTATTGAATTAATTACAAGTTTAAAACACAACAATGCTAAAATTACAGCCATTACAGCCAACGATTTACAAGACGTAAAAGACAAGCTAAACACAATAGGAGTTTATAGCTATTTAAATAAGCCATTTAGTATTAAAAAATTAATGGAAGCAATTTCAATACTCCGTTAAATTTAAAATAAATTAACAATGTGCAATTATCAATAAATATATTACTTCTTATAAATACAAAAACCAATGCAGTATATAACTCTACATTGATTTTTGCAAACTGATAATTGTACATTGTAAATTGTACAAAATATTAAAACTACCTAAATAAGCCCCTGAATATTAGTTGTAAATAACTTAACTGCTATTGCCAATAATATTATACCAAATATTTTACGTATAACTCCCAATCCCGATTTACCAAGCTTACTACCTATAAACTCCGAGTTACGTAATACTATATATACAAGTATTAAATTAAGTACTATTCCTATAATAATATTTATTGTATGTAGTTCGGCTTTTAACGATAGTATTGACGTTAAACTACCAGCCCCTGCTATTAACGGAAATGCAAGTGGTACTATTGATGCTGTTTCGGGTTCATCGTCTTTAAACAAAGTAATACCTAGAATCATTTCTAAAGCAAAAAAGAAAAATATAAACGATCCGGCAACTGCAAACGAGTTTACATCAATACCTATTAAATCTAATATTGATTCTCCTAAAAATAAAAAGCTAATCATTATTACTCCAGATACTATAGATGCTTTACCCGATTGAATTTCTCCTACTTTATTATGTAAACTAACTATCATGGGTATGTTACCTATAATATCAATAACCGCAAAAAGAACCATGGTTGCAGTTATTACTTCTTTAATACTAAAATCAACGTGTATTACCATAAATGCCTTTGTTTTAATTAGTTAGTAAATTTAACATATTGCTTACAAATATCATAAAACAACATGTTTAAATTAACAATTTCAATAGTATTTTGAACAAATCATACACTTAATCGTATAAAAATACCATTCATACAATCAGATAACATGTTTAAAATCAAATGATTATCTTTATTTTAGTTAAAACAAACACCCCCATTTAATATGAAAAATTTACTTTTATTACCTATACTTTTATTCTCTTCTTTTATATTATCTCAGAATAAAGTAGCAAGCTTCAAAGGAAAAAATGATAGAATTGAACTAGAAACTACCTTCAATAAAAACATGGGAACCTACAATGGTTTTACTGTTGAATTATGGGTTAACATAAATAATACACAAACTAATAGTGCACCTCAGTTATTTGCCTTTGTTGATACCGATCAAAAAAATAACGTAAATGATATTGCAATTCCTTTAAGTGTTGGTTTTAATTTGGATAATGAACTTACAATAATTGCAAACGGAAAACACCATAAAGTAAAAAAAGGCAACGATAGTTTAGAGTTAAAAAATACCGAAATTATTCTTCCTAATAACGAATGGATTTTTCTTTCAATAACCTTTAATAATATCGATAATAAAATTGATATATATATTGATGGTAGTCATCAGAAAACAATTACCGATTTAGATATTAAAAACATTGACTATAATAGTGTAACAAAATTATTTATTGCTGATTTTTCGTCTAGTAGTCATAATTCTGAGAAAAAAATTCAATTTGGAAACTATGCCGGTAAAATGGATGAGTTTAAAATATATAACTACGCAAAAACAGAACTAGAAGTACAAAATAACTTATGTTCCGAAGAAACTCTTGAAAATGAAAAGTTGCTAGCTTATTTAAAATTCAACAGTAAACTAGAAATAAAGAAAAACAGTTCGAAATACATAACAAAAAGCATTACAAAAGGAAACCCTATTGGAAAAGATGGAGAATATTATTGTACATCGTACGATGGAGGTGATTACGGAATAGGA
>JAGLDK010000053.1 GCA_023145615.1 Ichthyobacteriaceae bacterium
TAACCCAAAATCTTACTATGAAAAACTTACTATCATTGCTGATATAAGCACAACGGGGTTTACTACGTCCCGATTGCAATGCAAATATGCAACGTTTTATCAGTATCAAATACTTTTAATGACGAACACTACTTTATCGTTTTAAGCTTTGTGTTTTGCAAGTCAAATTAAGCTAACTATTTTTTAGGCAACATTATAACCTCTACATTTTTACTGTTTCTGAATGTTTTTTTAGCAAACTTTTTAAGTTTTTTAACAGTCATCCCTCTTACAATTTCCTCGTAATCAGTACCTATAATTTCTACATCGTTAATATCTTTCGATACAAGTGCCGAAACCCAGTAGCCATTTTCTTTTAAATTTTCCTCATGAGTTTTTATAAAGTATTCAATTGTTTTATCAACATCAGTTTTACTTGCTCCTTTTTTCCATAATTTATCAACCTCATCAAATACAATTGATTTTAACTGTTCTGTTCTATCAGGGTCGCAATCAAACTGAACGTTTAATCCGTAGCCTTGATACGGATATTTTTCAATCCCAACACTTACACGCACTCCATACGATCCACCCTGCTCCTCTCTAATTGTTTTTGTGTAGCGCATACCCAAAATATATTTAAGGGCTTTTAGGTAAATTATGTTTTTGGGTGTATAATCAATTTCTTTATTATAGTTTACAAACACTGTGGCTTTAGGAGTTTCCATTGCTACTTTAAACTCATTTTTAACATTGTTTTTTGGCGGACGTACATTATTATCTTTCCATTGCTCTTTTTTATTTTTTCCTTCAAGCGATCCAATATAAGTTTCTACCATTTTTTTTAACTCATCGGTATTTATATTACCCACAAAAAAGAATTTAAAATCCGATACATCAGCAAAACGGCTATTATATATAGTTTTAATTTCTTCGAAATCAACTTTATTTAACCTATCTAAATTCATAGGTTTTTTACGTGGATTTCTATCGGTTAACAAATACGAAATTGAATCGTTAAATATACTTTTAGGATTGGTTGAATTGTTTTGAATCCACGGTTTTAAACGCCCCATATATGCATTGTAAGCTTTACTATCGAAACGTGGATTACTAAAATACAGATGCAGAATTTGCATAAAAGTTTCTAAATCGTTGGGAGATGTTGCACCACTAAAACCTTCGGTAATAGTTGATATATATGGATTTAAGCCAACCACTTTACCTGCAAGCATTTTATTAATTGTTACATTATTAAAATCGGCTATTCCACTTTGAGAAACAATAATAGGAGTCATATAAGTTGAAGGAAGCATTTTAGATTCAATAACCGACGAACCTCCAAAACTATACGCATTCATTAAAATTTCGTCTTCCTTAAAATCGGTTTTTTTAACTACAATAACCGCTCCGTTGGGCAAAGTCCAAGTTTCTGTATCTAGTTTTTTATCAATATTAGTATTTATAATTTTTACAGGTTTAGGAATTTCAGTCATCAAATCTTCATCACATGCCGTATCAACATAAGGTTTAAGTTCGGTATTTTGTGCTGTTTTAATAATTGATAACACCTGATTTTTGGTAGGTAAACTAACCCCTTCTTTTTCTATTCCGGTAACCGAAACTATAATATTATTATCGGTTACCCATTTACTTGGCAGTGCATTTAATTGAGACAGGGTAATTGTTGCCAATGTTTCTTTTGTAAAATTGTAAATATATTCAACACTTGGGGCAGGTTCGTTCGATAAAAAATTAGCAAAATAATTCCAAACATATTCATTGTTCTTCATTTTATTACGCTCTTTATATGCTTTTTCTACCGATCGTAGTTTGTCTTTTTTTGCTCTTTCAAACTCACCTTCGGTAAAACCATGTTGTTTTATTCTTTCGTTTTCTTGTAAAATTGCAGTTAACGCAGTTGGTATTTCGTTATCTTTTGCAATAGCAACCGATGTATATCCATTTTTAGAACGTACTATTCCGCCATAATAAGTGTAACCAACTATAAAAGGTGGATTTTCGTTCTGCACCAATTCCCCCAACCTTGCATTTATCATTGAGTTGTATAGGTTTGTTATAAGCTGAGATTTTAAATACGATTCATCTTTGTTTTCGGGCTTAACAATATCGTGCTTAAAGGTAACTTTAACAGTGTTACGCTGTGCTTCTTTGTCTGATGCAATAGCTATTAAAGGCTCTGTATTATTGGGTATTTCGTATATTTTTCTTTCTCTTGGATTTTCAACTTTCGGCACGGTACTAAACATTTCAATAACCTTTTGCTCCATTTCTTTAGCATTAAAATCTCCCACAATAATTAAGGCCTCTAAATCAGGACGATACCAATCTTTATAAAACGATTTCAAAGTTTCGTACTTGCAATTATCAATAACATCTAAACTACCAATTACATCGCGCTTAGCGTATTTCGATGCTTTTAAAGTAATTGCAGTTACTTTTTTATTCATTCTGAAATTAGCATTTCTACGAGTACGCCATTCCTCATGCACAACTTTTCTTTCGGCATCAATTTCTTCGTCTTCAAATTCAATATAGTTCGACCAATCGTGCAGAATCATTAACGATGTATCAATAATTGCTTCATTGCTAACCGGCACATCATTTAAGTTATATGCAGTTACATCTTGAGCAGTAAATGCGTTAACATTATGCCCAAATGCCACTCCATTTTTTTCCAGAAAATCTAAAATACCTTTTTTAGGGAAATTTTTCGTTCCATTAAAAGCCATATGTTCTGTTAAATGGGCTAATCCATCTTGATTATCATCTTCTAAAATAGCACCTACATTAAAAACAATATAAAAGTCGGCACGGTTTGCGGGTAGTTTATTCGATCTAATATAATAAGTCATTCCGTTGGCAAGTTTGCCGTGTATAACTTCCGAATCTAACAACGTGTTTTTACTAGTTTTATCTTTTTCATTATTACTCTGCGCAAATAACGATGCTATTGTAGCAAATATTAATACTACAAGTGTGGGGATACTTCTGTTTTTCATAATAGACTTTAAATAAGTAATGGTTAATTATAAAGAGCAACTAGCTATTAAATTAATAATTATAATTAACAATGTGTAATTATCTGTAAAGTTTCACAACGTTGTTAATGTTTACATCTAGATACTAAACTTAGATAAGAAAATAAAAAAACATTATTTTGGATTTATAAATCATAAAAAACCTAAAAAAAAACACCTTTCCGAAATTCGAAAAGGTGTTTTTTTATATATAATAGTTTTCTAATAAATTCTGTAAAAGAAATTAAGCAAAATTTAATTATGCTTTTTTTACTTTCGATCCAACTAAAGCAAAGAATACCAAGTATGCTAAACTTGCAATAACCAACCAATAAGATCCAATATAACCTACACCATCGGCAAGCGCACCTAATACAGCTGGAAGAATTCCTCCACCTACTACCATTGTCATAAATAAACCAGAAGCTATAGCAGTGTAACGTCCCATACCTTCGGTTGCAAGGTTGAAAATATTTGGCCACATTACCGAAGTTGCTAAACCTGATAGCACAATAAACATCATTTTAGTTGGAATTTCTTGAAACTGAATTGATAATGTTGAATCAATTGCAGGGAACATTACTGTATTTTCTACTGGTACAATTATGGCAAGTAAAATTAATACTAAACCTAACAATGAAACAGTTGATAACATAATTCTACTTGTAAATTTACCAGCAATAAATCCACCTAAAATACGTCCTAATAACATTAATATCCAATAAGTACCAATTACCGAACCAACAACACCTGTGTCCATTCCTAATCCGCCTTCTTCTACTTTTCCTGCCATATAAAGAAATGCAGTTGATTGAATACCAACTTCAATACCAACGTATAAAAATATAGCTACTAAACCAAATTTAAAATGTGTAAAAGATAACGCACTAAAAATATCGGCTTTAATATCAGTTTCTTCATTAGTTTCGTTTGGCTCAGGAATATCAACAAAATATAACACCAAAAATGTTACTGCAAATATTGCCATAGCAACAAACAAAGCAGGACTAACATCTGAAATTTGTGGGTTAGCAATTTGTCCAACTAAAATACCTGCAAATATTGGTGCAATAGTACCTCCTGTTGAGTTAAGTGCTCCACCAAAAGTAAGTAGTTGATTTCCTTTTTTACCTCCACCACCAAGAGTGTTAAGCATAGGATTTACAACTGTGTTTAAAAGTGTCATTGAAAAACCCGAAATAAATGCTCCAGTAATATATACTGCAAAGCTACTAAGATAACCTGATCCTAAAGTTATAGAAACTCCAATAAACCCAACCGCTACAGCAATTAATGCTGTTTTTTTGTATCCAATTTTCCCAAGTAAAATTCCGGCAGGCAAACCCATTACTAAGTATGCAATAAATGTTGCCATGTTACCTAACAACGATTGGAAGTTTGATAATCCGAATTGACCTTTTACTACAATTGCAAACGGAGTTTGTATGTTAGTTACAAAGGCAACCATAAAAAACAGCGCAAACATCATAACAATTGGTAACGCATAATTCTTTTTAGTACTCATAATAGTTAGTTTATTTTATGTGAATAATTAGTAATAACAATTTTTTAGAATAAAAAAAAGGCACTTAAAAATGTACCTGTTTTTCTGATTGTTAAACTAATAATTATCTTAATAAATGTACTATCAGTATAAGGAAAAATTGTATTTTATATATAAAAAACCAAAACACAACGTAAATAGCTAATTTACACCGCATTAAACATATAGTGTATTAAGTTAATTAAGCAAACAATATAGTGTTATGCAATATTGTTTTAAATAAAAGTAAGTATATACTACTTAAAATGTCATTTTAATCAATATTATTCATGTCTGATATTAATTTGTCGGCAACTAAAGCACCAACCATCATACCATAAATAGGACTTAAAACGGGGCTTGATGTTACATGGCAAGCACCTTCGGTACATCCATAAAACGAATAATAAAAATAACCTGCTATTGCTCCTAATACTATTCCTACTCTAACTTTTACAAACCATTTATATAAGTTTAATAGCTTTTTTTTGAAATCCATATTAAGTTAACATACATTGAATAATGTTATGCACAGTTTCTACCTTTAAAGAATAATAAACCATTTTTCCTTCTCTTCGGCACTGCACAATATCTTTGCTCTTTAAAATTCCAAGATGATTTGATGCAACAGCTTGCTCTATTTCAAGAGAGTTATGAATTTTGGTAACAGTTAACTCTTTACCTTGATACAACATTTCTATCATGGCTATTCGGGTTGGATGAGCCATTGCTTTTAACATGTCGGCACGTTTCTGCAACTCTTCAACATCAATTTTCATAATTTTACTTATAGAGGTATTCATTTCAATCAATTTAGTTATATAATTGGATGTAAAACTATTACATTATACCTTTACATCAAATATTTTAAATATAAATTACTCTTGAAATATGACAAAGTATAAAATAGTATGTAGCGATGTAGATGGAACACTTTTGAATACTAGAAGAGAGCTATCGGTTAAAACAATAGCAAGTGTTGATTTACTTAATAAACGTAAAATTCCATTTGTATTAGTTTCGGCTCGTATGCCCAAGGCAATGAGACCATTACAAAAACAATTAAAATCTAATCAACCAATAGTTTGCTATAATGGTGCTTATATTGAAAGTGAATTAAAAATTGATAATTCGGCAAAAGAGTTATTATCTAACCCTATTGGTATTGAGCCATTTTTGAGCTTATTAAAGTTAATGACTGGCACAGGTATTCATTTCGGAACATATTTTAAAGACGAATGGATTGTAAATCAGGTTGACTATTGGACTAACAGAGAAAAAAACAACACTAAAATTACACCCGAACTTAAGGATATGGAATTTACACACCATTTATTTGAGTCGAGAAATCATGGTCCGCATAAAATAATGATAATGGGCGATTTTGATGTAATTGATCCTTTAGAGGCTGAATTAAGACATAAGTTTGGTGAGTATATTGATATTTACCGATCGAAAGATACTTACTTAGAAATTAATGCAAAGGCAGTTTCTAAATCAACGTCGTTAGATATACTTGCCGATTATTACAATCATTCGGTTGAAGAAATAATGGCCTTTGGAGATAATTATAACGATGTTGGAATGCTTAGAAAAGCTGGTTGTGGTGTGGCTGTAGAAAATGCACGAAACGAAGCAAAAGCTGTTGCTAATGAATTAACAGGGAAAAATACAGATGATGGAGTGTCGGATACTATAAATAAATATTTCCATTTTTAAATTATATTATGGTTCTCTTACTAATAATGCGAAATTATTGAAATTAGCTATTATAGTTACAAACGTTATAGTAGAAAAAAATGGGATAACGCTATGTTAATTATAACGCTAATAACCATTTATAGAATCACGGTATTTGTCGAAAAATAAAAAAATTAAACATAAAAAAAGCTCGTAGTAAAATATACTACGAGCTTTTTTAGTTTTAAACAAAAATTATTTTGTTGCTTCAGCCTCTACTTCTTTAGCAACTTCAGTTGCTCCTTCAGTCGCTTCTTCTTTAGCAGAAGACGTAATTTCTTTTACTTCTTCTTTAGCTTGCTCAACTACTTCAGTTGAAGTTTTTTTAGCCTCTTTTTTATCAGCGTCATCACAAGATGTTACAGCTGATGCTGATGCAAATAAAGCAATTGCTACAGCTACATTTTTTAAATTTAACATAATATTGTTGTTTTTGGTTTGTTTAGTTTCCAATTTATTGTTGCTCTACTTTCTGTTGAAAGTTTATGTGCTTACCATAAACTGAATGTTTTACTAAACTATTTAATAATTATTATTTTACTAATTAAACTATACATTAATATTTTGGTTAATAAATATTATTACAAAAAGCTAACATCAAAGATAATTATTATTTTATAAAACTAACTACCAAACATTTACACTTAAACTTGATTAATGCACTAATAGTAGAATGGTGTAGTTTTCATAATTGAAAAATAAATAAACACCTACCTGTATAATAAATTGTACGTATTGTTTTACATATAAACAACTATTAAATAATAGTTAATTAAAATAAAGTAACAAAACACCTATTTATTTCATCTGAAATTTGAGGTATTTACATAATTATATTTAACATTTGTTATACAGTATTAAATATATATTTTATGGTTTCGAAAAAACAAAATGGACGTATGAGTTTGGGTATTTTATTTATTACAGTTGGTGTAATATCTATAATTCATAAACTAAACATATTACCTCCGTTATTAGATTCAGCATTATTCTCGTGGCAAATGCTACTTATTGCATTCGGTATATTTTCGGCAACAAACAAGAGCTACACTATTGCAACCATTTTTATAGCAACAGGTACATTATTTTTGTTACCCGAACTTTTTTATATCGACTTAATATATAGAGAATTATTTTGGCCATTTGCCCTAGTAATAGTTGGTGTTATTTTTGTTTTCAGAAACAAAAAAGGACTTAACTCATTAAATAGCAATAAGGATTTCAACTATATTGATCATGCTAGTATGTTTGGAAACAACAAGCTAAACTTTAGCTCTAACAATTTTAAAGGAGGACGTATAACATCGTTATTTGGTGGCAATGATATTATATTAACACAGTGCAATATGCAAGAAAACATTGTTGAAATTGATTTTTTAACAATATTTGCGGGTAGTAAAATTTATGTTCCAAATAATTGGAAGGTTCAGGTTGATGTGGTTTCAATATTTGGAGGTTTTAAAGACAAACGAAACACAGCTAATGTAAATAATGAAAAAACATTGGTTATAAAAGGATTTACTCTTTTTGGAGGAGGAGAAATTAAAAACTAAAGGAAAAGCAGAATGAGTAGAATTGGAATAATGTCGGCAATGGTAGAGGAAATGAATATTCTTCTGAAATCAATAAAAAACGAAAAAATTGAAACAATAGGTCAGAGAGAATATCATACTGGTAAATTATTTGATAATGATGTTGTTTTAGTTTTTTCGAGATGGGGAAAGGTAGCAGCTTCGTCAACCACCACAACATTAATAAACAATTTTAGAGTTGATAAAATTATATTTACAGGTGTTGCTGGTGCAATAAACAACAAATTAAATATTGGAGATATTGTAATTGCCAAAAATCTATATCAGCACGATTTTGATGCAAGTCCGTTACTGAACAAGCATGTTTTACCACACATAAATAAAAAAGAAATTCCTACTAACAAGGCTTTAAATACTCAGTTAATAAAATCGGCTAAACAATTTATAGCAACACAACTTAACAATACAATTACAAATAACGAACTAGATGTTTTTAATATTTCTACACCCGAAATTGTTTATGGAAACATAGCATCGGGAGATCAGTTTATTAAAACTTCAAATCAAAGAGAATTAATTAGAACAGAGTTGAATGAAGTAGAAGCTGTTGAAATGGAAGGTGGAGCTGTAGCTCAAATTTGCTACGAATATAATATTCCACTTGCTGTAATACGTACAATATCAGATAAAGCCGGATCGGATGCTGCAATTGATTTTCCACGTTTTGTTGAAAATATTGCTGGAAAGTATTCGTATAAAATTATTGAAAACTTACTTTCCGAAATAAACTAAACATCATAATTATTAAATTTAATAGAGATGATAATTACCGTTAAATAACAACGTGCAATTATCAATTTAACACTCTAAAAATTAGTAATAAGTACCATAACACAACAATTTGTGCACATAAAATTAACTAGTATTTATAGGTACTATATAATTAACCATTACTTAATCAACTTATTTACACATTGTTAATTGTTATTTAATCGGAGTATTTATTTTTTAAGTACTCCGATTAATATTTTTGTAAGAATCATTTTTTTAGATAATGTAAATGTAACGTTGAATCTAACTTATCTAAATTTATAAAATTACATAAAGTAAAATGGAAGATAAAGTATTAGTAATTGGATCATCAGGACAAATTGGATCGGAGTTGGTTTTAAAACTAAGAGACATTTACAACCCCCAAAACATAATAGCATCGGATATTAGAAAGGGTTCAGACATAATTACACAAGGTGGACCTTTTGAAATACTTGATGCAAAAAATAAAGAAGATGTTTATACTATTGTAAAAAAGCATAAAATTACACAAGTATATTTATTGGCAGCAATGCTTTCGGCAACTGCCGAGAGACATATTGAAGCAGGTTGGTCGTTAAACATGCGTACTCTATCAAATATTTTAGATTTAGGACGAGATGGTTTAGTAAAGAAAATATTCTGGCCAAGTTCAATTGCCGTTTTCGGACCAAACACACCACAAATACTTACACCTCAACACACTATTATGGATCCGAATACTGTTTATGGTATATCGAAACTATCGGGAGAAAGATGGTGTGAATATTATAGTCAGAAATTTAATGTTGATGTTAGAAGTATTCGTTATCCAGGTATAATATCGTGGAAAACCGAGCCAGGAGGAGGAACAACAGATTATGCCATTGACATATTTTACAAGGCGTTAACCGAAGGTAAATACACCAGTTTTTTAAATAAAACAACAACTTTACCTATGCTATATATGCCCGATGCTTTAAAGGCTACTATTGATATTATGCAGGCTCCGGAAAAAAATATTTTAATAAAATCGTCGTATAATTTGGCAGGAATAAGCTTTAACCCCGAAGAACTTGCTATGGAAGTTAAAAAGCACATTAATGATTTTACTATTTCATACGAACCCGATTTCAGACAAGAAATAGCTGATAGTTGGCCGAATAGTATAAATGATGATAATGCTCGAAAACATTGGAAATGGCAACACACATACGGCATTAAAGAAATTACAGCTGATATGTTGCTTAACCTAAAACAAAAATTGAAGATAAAATAGGTACTATAATAAATTATTTGTGAATAGACAAACACAATAAATTTTAAATAAAAAACCCCCACAACAATAAAGTTGTGGGGGTTTTTTTAGTATTTGGGATACTATTAGGCTTCTTTCACTTTATCTACGATAAGTGAGACGGGGATTTTTTCCAGACACTCATAGGTTGTTTTGTAACAATCTTTGTCTCCGAAAACCGAACATGGTCGGCAATTCATATTAATTTGTGCAGCCAATTTTTCTGATTGTCCATAGCCCATAAAGCCAGTAAACGGATGGGTTGCTCCCCAAACCGAAACTACTTTTGTACCTACTAACGATGCCATGTGCATGTTAGCCGAGTCCATGGCAATCATTAAGTCCATATTAGATATTAAATCGAGTTCTTTACCTAAATCCATTTTTCCGGCAGCAAGAATAACTTGTGGATACTTGTGCCATAATTCGGTTAAAAGCTCAATTTCTGCTCTTCCACCTCCAAACAAAAACAACTTCGATTTTGGATAATTTTTTGTTAATCCAATAATCAGTTCCTCTATTTTATCAAGCGGATATTTTTTTCCTTTATGCTGAGCAAATGGAGCTATTCCAATCCACTGCCCTGCTTTTACACCTGTTTCGTTAGCTATAATAGCAGGTATTTTTCTGCTTTCATCCTTAACAGGCAATTTATGCGATAACTTTACAGTTAAACCAAGTTCTCTTAAAACATCGGCATAGCGTTCGGTTGAATGCTTTAGAGGTTTTAATTCCTTTTTATTTTTAGCCGTAAGTTGCTTCTTTTCGCTTTTCCCTTTTTCAATCGACGCAACTTTTATACCCGTCATTGCAAAAAACGAAGAAATTACTTTCGAACGTAAAACTCCATGAAGATCAGCAACAGCATCAAACTTCCTGATTTTTTTTAGGTCCTGAAAAAACTTATACAAACCCGAAACACCTTTATGTTTACCATTAAGGTCGGGTGCTATATAATCAAGCCTATCAATACCATCAAAAAATACCTTAAAATTTAAACGGGAAACAAATGTAATATTCAAATCCTTGTTAAGTTCCAGCGCTGCTTTAATAACAGGCACTGTCATTGCCACATCTCCCATTGCGGACATTCTGATAACTAATACGTTCATAGGTTTTTCTCGTTTATCAGGTTAAGCTTTTTTATTTTTTGCCTTTGTATAACACAGGATTTAATTCCTCATCGTTATACATTTTCATTTGCTTGTAAACTTTCATATACTTTTTTCCTTGCTCCATATCAGTTAACAAATCGTCAATTGCGGTAGTAAGGTCGGTATCTTGCTCCTTTAAAGTATTATATTTTACAGTACAAGCATCAATATGTTTTTCTGAAGCACCACTACGTTGAGTTTCCTCTTTCATATGATATACTTTCAGATATAAAATAGATAATCTATCAATTGCCCAAGCCGGACTTTCGGTATTTACCTTAGCTTCTGCACTAACTTCTACTGTACTAAATTTATCCAAAAAATAACTGTCAATGTATTCTACCATATCAGTTCTTTCTTGATTTGAAGCATCAATTCTTCTCTTTATTTTTAAAGCATCAACCGGAGATATATTTGGATCTCTAATAATGTCTTCTAAATGCCATTGCACTGTATCTATCCAGTTTTTATGGTATAATAAAGCCTCAATACTTCCTTTCTCGAAAGGATTTTTTATTGGAGTGTCAACATTATCGGTAATATGGTAATTGCTGATACTTTTATCGAATATTTCTGTACAAAGTTTAGTAAACATCTTGTTATGTCTTTTATTAGTTTGGAGCAAATATAAAGCTAATAAATCGTTGATATGCAACATAATCGAATTGATATTACGTACCTGTAATGTTTTATTACAAACTACACTCAACAGATGACAAACAAAAACTACAACCATTAAAAATACTATAAAAACAACTAGGTACTGCCTGTAAATCAACAACTTACACTACACGAGCAATGTAAATTAAAGTTGTGGTTTTGAAATTTTAGAACTTACGTATTAAACGATTTAAGCATAATTTAAACTCTTTGATTATTAATAGATAAATACTTTAACAAAGAAAATGACAACAGCATAATGTATTTAATTACAGTCTATACAAATAGTTAGTTTTACTTACAAGTAAAAAACACACTGCTAACTGAAATTTTAACAGTACCTTAATATTCAAAACCATTAAATGAATATATATTTGCACACATTTTTATTGTATGCAAGCAAAAGGTAATTACTTAAATATGTAGTTCAAGTTTAATTATATTTTGTTTGATGTATTTACATAATCATAATTATTAGATATAATGTTTAAAAAACTAGCAGTACTTTCAATTTCATTATTTTTTATTACATCAGTAAGCGCTCAAAATAAGCTTACTCCCGAATTACTTTGGAAACTTGGTAGGGTTGGTAAAGAAGCTGTTTCTCCGGATGGTAATAAAGTTATTTATGGTGTTACATATTACGATTTAAAGAAAAACAAAGGAGAACGCAATTTGTATGTGGTAGATTCTAAATCAGAAAAAACTACACAACTTACTACCGAAATTGGTAGCGAACACAGTGCATTATATTCTAAAGACGGTAAAAAAATAATATTCCAAAAATCAGGACAACTTTGGGAAATGAAAACCGATGGTTCGGATAAAAAGCAACTTACTACAATTGATGGTGGTGCATCGAACTATAAAATATCGCCCAACCAAAAACATATTTTATATACCAAAGAAGTTAAGTTATTAAAAACTACAAAAGATTTATATCCTGATTTAGACAAAGCCGATGTACGTATTATTGATGATTTAATGTACAGACATTGGGATCATGAAACCGACGAAAAATTCTCTCATGTTTTTGTAGCCAATTTTAATGGAAGCAAAATAGTTGGAAACGAAAAGGATATTATGCCCGATGAAAAATGGGATACTCCGCAACAGCCTTTTGGCGGTTCGGAAGATGTAATTTGGAGCCCCGATAGTAAGGATATTTTATATGTATCGAAAAAGAAATACGGTAAAGATTACGCACTAAGTACTAATACTGATATTTATAAATACACATTAAAAAGCAACAGTACCGAAAATGTTACTGAAGGAATGATGGGTTACGATACTAATCCTAAATTTAGTAACGACGGTAAAAAACTTGCTTGGTTAAGTATGGCTACTGCTGGTTACGAAGCGGATAAAAATGATATTATAATTAAGGATTTAAAAACAGGTAAAATATACAATCAAACTGCAAAGTGGGACGAAACTGTTTCGGAATTTACATGGGGACAAAAAGATAAATACATTTATTTTGGAGCTGGTATTGAGGCTACTTATCAAGTAATGTCTTTAAAACTTAATAGCAACCTTGCAAAGGTTAATGTTGAAAAACAAATTAAGCAAATTACAAGCGGAATACACGACATACGTGGAATTACTGCAACTAGTAAGTATATTGTTGCAAGTAAAAAAGATATGAACCACGCTAACGAGGTTTATAAATTTGATATTAAAAACGGTAAAGCTCAGCAGTTAACTCATATTAACGATAACGTTTATGCCAAACTTGATTTACCCAAAATTACAAAGCGTTGGGTAAAAACTACCGATAATAAAAAAGAATTGGTTTGGGTTATTCTACCTCCAAATTTCGACAAAACAAAAAAATACCCAGCCATATTTTATGCACAAGGTGGTCCGCAAGGAGCAATATCTCAATCGTATTCTTTTCGTTGGAATTTTTCGTTAATGGCATCGAAAGGCTATGTTGTTATTGCACCAAACCGACGTGGTTTACCAAGTTTTGGAGTTGAGTGGAACAAGGCCATTTCGAAAGATTGGGGAGGACAGGCAATGGACGATTACTTGTCGGCTGTTGATGATGTTAAAAAAGAATCGTGGGTTGATGAAAGTAAAATTGGAGCAGTTGGTGCATCGTACGGAGGTTACTCGGTATATATGCTTGCCGGAATTCATAAAAACAGATTTGCAACATTCATATCGCACTGTGGTTTGTTCGATATGAAAAGTTGGTATCTAACTACCGAAGAAATGTTTTTTGCAAATTATGATATTGGAGGAGAATTTTGGGAAGGTAAAAATCAGAAATCATACAACGAGTTTAATCCAATAAATCATATTGATAAATGGAATACTCCTATTATGGTTATTCATGGCGGAAAAGATTATAGAGTTCCTTTAAATCAAGGTATGGAAGCTTTTCAAGCTGCTCAGTTAAAAAATATTCCTTCTAAATTTTTATATTTTCCTAACGAAGGACATTGGGTGTTAAATCCACAGAATGGTATTATTTGGCATACCGAATACTTTAAGTGGCTTGATAAATGGCTTAAATAAATAATGGTTAATTTTTAATTACTTAGATTCAATTAATAAATCGTCATTAATATAATTGTTACAATATTTACCGTAACAACTATATTAATGACGATATTTTTTTTGATTAGTTTTGGCAGAATACAAGAAGTTGCAACAAATTATCAATATCTTTTATGGCTCTTTAATAAATACATTAATTTATAGAGTAATTATTATCGTTAATATCTATTCCACTACATTTGTATGAGAGCCTCTTTTATTATATATATTTAAAATTTAGGAGCAACACCAATTAACACCCTAAAAACTAGCATGAACAAGCAAAAGTTATTCGAAATTGTATTTGAAGCCGATACCAAACCGGGCAAAGCATTCGACATAGTATTACTAATTATGATTGTGTTTAGTTTAGTATTAGTAATGCTAGAAAGTGTAAAAGAACTTGAAGCAGAATACCGCAACATAATTATAATATCGGAATGGGTAATTACAATTTTCTTTTCTATTGAATATATATTACGATTAATAATTAGCCCGAAACCATTAAAGTACGCCTTTAGCTTTTTTGGTATTATTGATTTATTAGCAATAATACCTTCGTTTTTCGCTTTATTTTCAACAGGTGTTCGTACATTTTCGGTACTCCGTTCGTTACGATTATTACGCATGTTTCGTGTACTAAAATTAACTCGTCATATACAAGGTGGAAATGTTATGATAAAGGCTTTAAAAGCTTCTCAACAAAAAATAAGTGTATTCCTTTTTAGTGTAATAATGGTAGTAATAATTGTTGGTGCAATAATGTATACTATTGAAGGAGAAGAAAATGGTTTTACAAGTATTCCGCGTAGTATTTACTGGGCAATTGTTACTTTAACTACTGTTGGATATGGAGATATTTCTCCACAAACCGATTTCGGACAATTTATTTCGAGCTTAGTAATGATTATTGGATACTCAATTATTGCAGTTCCAACAGGTATAATATCAGGAGAGATGTCGAATATTGAAAAGAATAAAAAATACTCTACACAGGTTTGTCCAAAATGTATGGCAGAAGGGCACGATTACGATGCTGTTTGTTGCAAACATTGTGGAGCTAAACTAAATGAGTAATAGGTAGTAGGTAATTGCTAATGGTCAATGATTAATGGTTAATGGTTAATGGTTAATTAAAAAGTCCGTTACTTTTTACAACAACACACTATCTATAAATAAAATAAAGCATAAAAAACATACAGTAATTTTACACTTTAAGTTGCTTATTTTAGAGTATTAAATTGATAATTAAACGAAGTACTGACATTGACCATTAAAATTTAACAATTACTTCCTCATTATCTTTCTTTGCAACATTTACATCAAACTCAAACGCATCAAGCATTTTATAAAAAATTTTAGTGTTTTTATAAACTCCATTAAAACTTTCAGCTCCAGGACCATAAGCAAAAACTGGCACCATTGTTCCGGTGTGATGAGTTGTGTTGAAACTTCCTTTTATAGTTCCTTTTTCAATACTTCCATCGTTAATAATAAAACCTCCAGTTTCGTGATCGGCGGTTACAATAACTAAAGTATTACCATCTTTTTCGGCAAATTTAAGCGCCTCCCCTACTGCTCTATCAAATTCGGCAACTTCGGTTATCATATCATCAACATTATTCTCGTGCGATGCCCAATCAATTTGAGAACCTTCAATCATTAAGAAAAAACCGTTGTTGTTTTTATTAAGTACCTCAATTGCTTTTATTGTTGCAGGCACAAGTATTTCTCCTCTTTTTTTGTATCTACCAATGCTTTCGTCAAACAACAAACCGGCAACTTTATCGCCCTTAATTTTCGAAATATTATTTTTATCTAAAACAATTTCGTATCCTTTATTTTCTAATTCCTTAATCAAGTTTTGCTTGTCTTTTCTATCATCGAAATGACTTTTACCACTACCAATAAATAAATCTATTCCTGATGTTAAAAAATCGGATGCTATTTCCTCGTAGTTCTTTCGGTTTTTATTATGTGCTACAAAAGATGCAGGCGTAGCGTGGGTTACTGTTGATGTTGCAACAACTCCGGTGGCTTTGTTGTTGTCTTCGGCAATTTCTAAAATAGTTTTTAAAGGAGCATTATTTTCATCAACAGATATTACACCATTTTTAACACTGTGCCCAGTTGCAATTGCAGTTCCACCAGCACCCGAATCGGTAACAAAACTACTTGCACTTTGTGTTTTAGAAAATCCGGTATTGTTAAATTTCTGAAAATAACTTTTACCATTATTTGCTGCAATAGCTGCAAATACGTGCGACGATCCCATTCCGTCGCCTATCAACAAAATAATATTTTTTGCTTTAGTGTTTTTACCTGTATATTCGGCAATATCTTCTACTTTATACTGAGTAAACGATACAGCTTTTGTTTCTGATTTTTCCTCTTTATAATTTCCATCAATAAACCCTTGTGCATAAGAGTTAAATGAAAATAAAACGGAAAATATTAATACTGAAAGTGTTTTACTAAAATTCATGATTGTTAACTTTTGAAGTTGCGAACAAATATGCCTTTTATTTCAAACAATTAACCATTTATGATGGTAAAATTATTACTACCTATCACAATCCCATTCGTTATAAAATTCGTCTAAATATGTTAGCATAAAAGCATGACGTTGTTGTGCCATATTAATAGCTGTTTCGGTATTCATTCTATCCTTTAAAAGCAGTAATTTTTCGTAGAAATGATTTATTGTTGGAGTTTTTGAGTTTTTATAAGCATCGAAATTATTGTGCTTTTTTGGTCGATGACTTGGGTTGTGCATTTCTCTACCCTTACTTCCTCCGTATGCAAAAGCACGAGCAATACCAATGGCTCCCATAGCATCAAGTCTATCGGCATCTTGCACAACTTTACCTTCGAAACTCGACATTGGAGTATCTACATTTGCACCTTTATACGATATTTCTTCAACTATTTTAACAACCTTTTTTATAACATCATCGGTAGCATTTTGCTTAACAAGCCATTCTTTTACCATACGTGGACCTACAGTTGTATCTCCATTATGAAATTTAAAATCTCCCAAATCGTGCAACATAGCCCCAAGTTCAACAATAAACAAATCAGCTTTTTCTTTAACTCCAATTTGCATTGCAATTTTAATAACTCGGTGTATATGCCACCAATCGTGCCCCGTACCATCACCACTTAATTCAGCCCTGATATAATCTCGTGTATTATCTAAAATTTCTTGCTTGTTCATCATTCAAAATTTTAAATAAAATTAATGCAAATCTGTGTTTTTTAAAAGTTCTTTTATGTTAATATTTCAACACATATTTAACACTCCTAAAACATCAGCAATAACTTGCTATTTCGGGTATTTATGAAATTATAGATTACTATAATGCTAATTACTAAGTAGTTTTTAATAAAGTAATTGCTTACACAAACTTGAGTGGCTTTGAGGAGGTGGTGTTTTTTTATGTCATATAAATAAAGATGTAATTGGGCGGAGGCTTACAAAAAAGGAGACTGTTATAAAAACAATCTCCTTTCTGTTACAGTATTATAATTTGTTAAACCTATTTCTTAATAAATTTATTTACTAATGTTTGTCCTTCTGAAGTAATTCTTAATAAATAAGTGCCTTTTGATAAATCACCTACTTCAATGGCTGTTTTACTTCCTATAGATTTACCACTTTGCAACTGAGTTCCTGCAATATTAAAAATAACATAATCAAAGCCTACACAGTCTTTTAATTCTATATTTAACTCATTGCCAACTACAGGGTTTGGATATGTTTTTGAAAAAACATCTGAAACTTCTGCATCTATAGACAATACAACATCCTCCCGTTTCGAATAATAATACGTACGATATACTTGCTTACTTCTTACTATCCATGTGCTGTTTGCTGAATCCCAATCATATTCCTCACTCAATGTTAGGTTTCCATTAGCGTCGTAAGCATATACATATTTATCATTTCCTATCCATGTCTGTTTTGAGCTTTACTAAATCTAATTCATTACTTTTTTTAATGGAATCATTTTTTTGTTTGTGATCTATCATAGTATAATGATGATTCTTACCTTTCTTAAAATGATTTACATGTTTTTACAACTTACAATAATAGAGCAAACGAAAAAGCACATAATTAAACAAGCAACTGGTTTTTACCTACATTTGCAATAGCAAACAATTAACTCTGTTAAATATGTCGTTATTCCAACCATCGGTTTTAAAAAAATACATCAATAATTTAGATGACTCTTCAATAGAAAAATCTCATAATAATTACCGCAAATTTATTTCGAATAAAATATTAAAAGAGAATATTAAGAAAGCTAAATACGGTGCTATTAAAGTAGATTTTATAAACGAATTGTTTTGTAATATACTTGGTTATACTTTAAATACAGAGGTTTCAAACCAAAGCCCGATTCAAAATATCAGCCTAAAAACAAAGTTAAATACCCGTAAAGCTGATGCCGTAGTTTTATTAAACAACACCCCTAAAACAAGTAAAAAAACAAGCAGCAACAATAATTATAACAATAACGAGTTGGCTGTTATTAAGTTTAAATCGAATACCGAAAAGGATTTCGAAACCATACGTAAACTTGCTTTTAATCATAAATCGTACCACCCAAATTGCACATACGTAATACTATCAACTTACGATAGATTAAGATTTTACATTGATAATTCGATTGATTTTATTGAGTTTAATTTGTTCGGGTTAGATATTGAGAACTTCAAACTTTTGTATTTGCTTTTGGCCGAAGAAAACATTTTAAACAATGTTGCAAAAGAAATTAAAGATGCTTCGTTTATTCAAGAGCAAAAAATAACCAAGAAATTATATGCTGATTATTCTTTATTTAAGCACGAAGTTTACTCTGATATTGTAAATAAAAATCTAAAGAACCCCGAATTTAAAAAATTTACAAATAAAAAAACTAAGAAAATTCTGTTTCAAAAAACTCAGAAATTACTTGATAGATTTTTGTTTGCTTTTTTTGGAGAAGACAGAGGTTTGTTACCCGCAAAATCAACTTCAACAATTATTGATACGTGGGATTACGATTTAAATATTGGAGATAAAAGCTTGTATTGTTTATTTAAAGAATATTTTGAAATACTAAATAACGGAAGGGCAAGAGAAGGAAAAACTCCCGAAATTTTTGCATATAAAGGAGGTTTATTTAATACCGATGATGTACTTAACAATATTATTATTGATGATGAAATATTGCGTAAACACGTTTTAAAACTATCGGCTTACAATTTCGAAAATGATGTTGATGTAAACATATTGGGACATATTTTCGAGAATAGTTTAAATGATATTGAGAGTGTTTATGCCCAAATTGATGGTGTTGAATTTGATATAAAAAGAACAAAAAGAAAACAGGAAGGCATTTTTTACACTCCAAAATATATTACCAAATATATTGTTGATAATACGGTTGGTAAGCTGTGTAAAGAAAAAAAAGAAGAGCTTAATATTATTGAATATGAGTATGCTGTTAATAAATCTAAGGCGGTAAAAGAGCGTTTAAACGATACACTTAACAAATACCGAAATTGGCTTTTACAACTTACAATAATTGATCCGGCTTGTGGATCGGGTGCGTTTTTAAATCAAACTTTGGGCTTTTTAATTAACGAACATCAGTTAATTGATGAGCTTTCGGCAAGGTTATTTGGTGGTGGTTTTATTTTTCCGAATATTGAAAATCATATCCTTGAAAAAAACATTTATGGTGTTGATATTAATGATGAGTCGGTTGAAATTACAAAACTATCGCTTTGGCTACGTACTGCCCATAAAGGACAAATATTAACTACGCTGAATAACAATATTAAATGCGGAAATTCGTTAATTGATAGCAAACCTATTGCAAAAGAAAAAGCGTTTGATTGGAAGAAAGAATTCCCAGAAGTTTTTGAAAAAGGTGGTTTTGATGTGGTAATTGGAAACCCTCCGTATGGCATTTTTATAAATACTATTGAGGAGTTGTATTACAAAAGCAAATACCCATTAACCAGTTACAAAATAAATCTTTACATACTTTTTATTGAACGTATGCTTCAGTTGTTTAATAAAGGATTGTTTCATTTTATTATTCCAAAATCGTTATTATTTAATACGCATTTCGAAAAAATAAGAAAGGAACTTCTGGAAAAAACCAAAATACACGAGGTACTTATGTTATCGGAAAAGGTTTTTTCGGATGCCGAAGTTGGAGGAAGTTTAATTCTTAAATTCGAGATAAATTCGAAAAACAATAATAAGTCGAAGATAAAATTAATAACCGCAAATAAGTACGAAGATTGCGAAACAGGAAGATGCCCAATTAGTAATATTGAGCAGTTGTTTTTTTTAAACACTCCAAATTATGAGATTTCGCACATTGCAAAAGGTGCCGACGATCTTATTGCTAAGTTGCGTAAGTACAATTCAATCAGCAATTATTACACTTTAAAAAACGGTTTGAATCCGGGAAATGTTAAGCACATTTTAATTAGCGATAGTAAAGATACCGAAAATCATAAACCAATTATTTGGGGTAGAGAATTTAGTAGTTACAATACTAATTGGGGCGGACAGTATATTAATTACGACAAAGATATTTCGGATAAAATATCGGTAAACGATATTAAAGGTAAGCAAGGAATGAAAAAGCAAAGTCGTATTGATTTTGCCTTAAGAAACTCTGATTTATTTGAAACTGATAAATTAATTGTTAGAAAAACAGGCGATAAATTTGTGGTAGCAAAGGATACTGACAGTTTGTATTTCGATACTTTAACGCATGGAATTTACGCTAACAACGGCACTTATAGTTTAGATTTTTTGCTTGCTGTACTAAATTCAAACCTTGCAACATCGTTATACCGCATGCTTCATGATATAAAAGGAAAGGTGTTTGCCAAAATAAGTTTAGATAAACTAGGGTCGTTTCCTTTGCCCGAAGGAAATGAAGAACTAAGAAAAAAATTGGCAGATAAAGCTGTTTTAATGACAAGTTTAAAATCCGAATTTTTTAATGTTACTGATGAGTTTATAACATTTTTACAATCCGAATTTTCGATAAAAAGCACAAGTAACAAAGTTAAAAACTGGCATAAGTTAAATTTATCGGAATTAATAAAAGAGCTAAATAAAGCAAAAACAGGTGCAAAAGAAACTGTAAATAAAAACAATACTGATTTAGTTGATAAGTTTGAAACTAAAAAAGAAGAGATAAAAAACATTGAAAATCAAATTAATAATACAAATAATAAAATAGATAGTTTGGTTTATGAGCTTTATAAATTAACTGAAAATGAGATTAAAATAGTTGAGCTGTAAAATAATTATCAATGGTTAATTAGCAACTTAACACTCTAAAAATCAGTAACATTAAATAGTTATATCCTTTTTTATGCTTTACTTTAAGCTACTAATACACAGTGTTTACTGCAAAAAGTAGCGGACTATTTTAATTGTAAATAGATAATTATAGAACATTTAATTGGTTGAAATTTGTATTATTATCTATAATGGGAAAGAACAGTTTGTTATTAAATAGCTATTATTAATTTCTGCCAAAAAACACATAACTAACTGAACCACAGTATTTTTAATTAAAAAACATTTTATAATCGAAAAAAAGTATTACTTTTGCCACCGCTTTACTTCGAGTAAGTAAAAGCTAATTAAATATATTGAGGTCGAGTACCTCGCTTAACACGGGTCGAGTACCCACAAAATTTAAAGATTATGGCAACTAGAATTAGATTACAAAGACACGGGCGTAAAGCTGCACCTTTTTTCCACATCGTAGTAGCAGATTCAAGATCTAAACGTGATGGTCGTTTTATCGAGAAATTAGGTATTTACAACCCAATGACTAACCCTGCAACAATTGAATTAAACTTAGATTCGGCTGTAAAATGGTTACTTAATGGTGCTGAGCCAAGTACTACTGCAAAAAGACTTCTTTCTTACAAAGGAGCTATGCTAAAGAAACACCTTATTGAAGGTATTGCTAAAGGTGCTTTAACAGAAGAGCAAGTAGAAGCTAAATTTGCTGCTTGGTCAACTGAAAAAGATGCTAAAATTTCTGGTAAGTCTGAAGATTTAGCTAAGGCTAAAGATGCTGCTGAAGCTGCTGCATTAGCAAACGAAACAGCTGTTAGTAACAAACGTGCTGAAGCAATTGCTGCTAAAAATACTCCTGAAGCTCCTGCTGAAGAGGCATCTGAGGAAGCTACTGAAGAGGCTGCAGAATAATTTAAATTACAATTTGTTATGCTTAAAGAAGACTGCTTTTTAGTAGGGTGGATCGTCAGAAAGCATGGGTTCAAAGGTGATGTTATTATCAAATTAGATACTGACATGCCCGAACAATACGAAGATATGGAATCAATCTTTCTCGCTCAAGGGGAAGATTTGGTTCCTTATTTTTTTGAACGCAGTAGCTTTACCACCACAGGTTTTATGAAAGTGCATTTCGAAGGTGTTGACACCGAATTTGATGCAGATAACATTATGAAATCGGAGTTATACTTACCAATGGATTTTTTGCCTGAACTTAACGAAGATCAATATTACTACCACGAAATTGTTGGTTGGGATGTTATTGACGCTAAACACGGTAAAATTGGTGTAGTAAAACTTGTTGACGATAGTTCGGCACAAACTCTTTTGATTGTTGATAATGATGGAACCGAAATTATGATTCCTCACAATCAAATGGTGACTAATGTTGATAAAGACAAAAAAATAGTTGAAGTAGAAACGCCAGACGGACTACTTGATTTATATCTATAATAGGTGTACTGGTTAATTTTTAATT
>JAGLDK010000054.1 GCA_023145615.1 Ichthyobacteriaceae bacterium
AACCCTGCTAAAATTGAAGCTTTCAAAATTTCGGAGGAGTTAAAAGACATTATGCGTCCGCTATTTAACAAGCACATGGATGATATTATTTCTGGAGAATTTTCGAAAGTAATGATGGAAGACTGGGCTAACGACGATAAAAACCTTCTTGGTTGGAGAGCTGATACACAAAATACACCTTTCGAAAAGCAAGAAAATACAGCTCAAGATATTACTGAGCAAGAGTATTACGATAACGGATTGTTATTAGTTGCTTTTGTACGTGCAGGTGTTGAGTTAGCTTACGAGGCAATGGTACAGGCAGGAATTAAGCCAGAATCGGCTTACTACGAGTCGCTACACGAAACTCCATTAATAGCTAATACAATTGCTCGTAAAAAACTTTACGAAATGAACCGTATTATTTCTGATACTGCTGAGTACGGAACTTACTTATTCGATCATGCTGCTCAACCTTTATTGGCTGATTTCATGAAAACTGTTGAGTTAAACGTTATTGGTAAGAAATTCGAATCAGAATCGAATGGAGTTGATAACCAAGAATTAATTGCTGTAAACAAAGCTATCCGTAATCACGGTGTAGAAAAAATCGGTGAGGTTCTTCGTGGTGCAATGACAAACATGAAAAAAATTGCTGTTGGTGAGTAATCGCTAAACAAATATTTATATAAAAACCCGCAGTATCTTTAATTAGATTCTGCGGGTTTTTTTTTGATGTATCTTTTATTGGTGTTCATTATAAAAGTTCACTTCTATAAATATAAAAGTTGCATTTATTAGTTGAATTTAAATTATAATTTGTAAAGTTTTACAACACTGTTAATATTGTAAAACTTTACAAATAGTATTTAGTAGTAGCTATTTTTTTTTACAAACTATCTCTACTCAAAATCCAATCTTGTTGAATTTCCCAATTTGCTTTTAAATCAAGCGTATCCAAAAAATACTTAACCTCTTCCGGAAATTTTCTTTCTAAGAAGTTTCCTGCATCCCAATATTCATTTGAGTTTGCATCGTATATTAACTGTATAACGTACTTTCCTGGCTTTAAGTGTTTAAAGATAAACGTATCATCTTGGGCAGAGTTTAATGTTTTTACAATACTACCTTTTGTTGTTAATAGATTAACAATTACAGGATACGATTTAATATTTTGTATGGTTATACTAATTTCTCCATAATCTGATTTTTTAGGTACGTTAGCGTTAAATATAAGAGTGTCGTTTTTATTATCGAAAATATTTTTTATTGCACCCGGCAAAAGAGTTACATAATACTTACTATTAAAATTTTTATCGAAATTAAGAACTAACTCATTTAAATTTTTAACACTTGTTTTAAATTCAACATTGCTAGAATCTGCCATATTCATAACCGATATTGAATCGGTTATATATTTAATAATTGGCGCGCTAGAAATTACAGAAATCTTTTGGTTAGGATTTATTTTACCGTATTTACTTGGTTTAAAACTTGCATCTTCTTGTTTATGCTTACGCATTTTAACGGTTACAGTATCTTCTATTTTGTTTTTATACGATGCTATAATAAATTGCATTGAATCAACCTCGTTGGCACTAAACCAATAATTTACAGTGTCTTTATATTTCGAATAATTAAATCTTTCTATAAGCGTATCGCTTGGCAAATAGTTAATTCTATTTACTGTTAAATCGGTTGGTTTACCTTCGAACTCGAAAAACACATTACCTGGCGCACTATGAAAAGGCTTTTTAATTTTAAAGGCTTTTTCTTGCATAAACATCTCCAACAAAAACTTATTGGTATCCGGAATAGTTATAAATTCAGGATAAAAAGCCAACTTATCTTGTTCTGGGTTATATTTTAAATCGCTTGCTTTATCTTCTAAAGCAATCATTAAATATTTACCGTGTTTTATATTTTCAATTTTAAAAGTATCGCTTTTAATTGTACTTGTTACGTAACGTGGTGGCTGATTGTATATAACCGAATCGGTATATAACGAGTCAACTTCGTAAAGCATTACCATTATGTTTTCGGCAAAATCATTTTCGAAAGCATCTTTTATTTTTCCTTCAACACTAAGCGAGTCTATATAATTTCCGGTAGAAAAAACATACCTGAAATTAGGTAATATATTTCCTTCGTTATTATCAATAATAGAATTTCCAAAATTAAAAGTGTACGTTGTGTTATCGGATAAAGTATCTTTAATTTCAATTTTTAGATAACTTAAAGGCGATGAAGTTGGACGTATATTTGGTTTATGTTTCATTGGAGGAGAAATAACCAACTGTTTTCTCAAATCCTTAAGCTTAATTAACTCATCAAATTTTATAATAATTTTATCAGACGTAAAATTAACACTCTCATTTAAAGGTTTCGACGAAACAATTTCGGGTGGTGTTTCATCTTTTGGTCCTCCGGTAGGTCTTCCTGGTTTTGCACAACTTGCAACAAATAATGCCGAAGCAACTATAATTATTTTATGAATATTATGGGTAAAGTACATCTCCTATATATATAAGTAATTAAAACACAAAAATAACATCTTTTTCTATTTATACCAATCAACATTAAAGTTGACTGATATTTTTTCAACACTCCGTTAATTTTTAATTAACAATGTGTTGTTATCAATTTAATACTTTGAAAATTAGCAACATATATTCGGCCACTAATATTGTGGAATAATCGTCATCTTAATTCGAGCCGAAAGATTTATTTATTAGATGCTAATATAATATTATATCAGTTACTATGGATATTCTAATAAGGGCAGAACCAATTTTAAGTAATGATTAATTTTTAATTGTCAATGGTTAATGGTTAATTCTCTAGCACCTATAAATACTCATTAATTTAAACTTATATATACAAATAATTGTGTTATGGCATTTATTTAACCGAAGCCATAGTAATTATGCTAACCTCAACTCCTTCTATTTTATAAAGTTCGTTACAGCAAGCCTCTAAAGTAGCTCCAGTTGTAAGCACATCGTCAATTAACAACAAATGTTTATTTACATAATTTGCACTATTTTTCAGTTCAAACAAATTAGCAACATTTGCTTGTCTATCAATTCTGTTTTTTTTGGTTTGAGTACTATTTCCTCTAACTCTTTTTAAAACAGAAGTATCGTATTTAGTATTACAAATTTTTGCAATTTTTCCTCCAAAATAATCAAGCTGATTATAGCCTCTTATTATTTTTCGGGTAATATGCAAAGGCACCGGAATTACAGCATCAATATTAATTTGTTGCAACTCCTCCTCTAACAACTCGGCCAACATTATGCCCAATTTTGGTTTATTTTTATACTTAATGTTGTGTATTATATTTTTAGAAACTCCATTTTTTTGATAATGCATTAATGTTAGTCCATGTTTTAGTTTCAACCTGCCATAAAAAACTTTATGCAAATCGTTTTTATTCAATATTTTTTGATAGGTTAATGGAATATTATGCCTACACTTTGTGCAAATAGTATTTTCGGCAGACACCAAAACACGCCCACACGAACTGCATAGACTAGGAAAAATTAAATTTATTAGCTTTTTAATTAAAAACATTTATGTTGATATTTTGCTTCTATTTTTATAATGTTAAATTTGTACAAATTATTAACTAATAACAAGACTAATGTCAACCGAATTCAGTAAAGAAAACAAAGACTATTCTAAAAGCATTGAGAATAGAGATAAAGCTCATAAATTAAAAACCCTTACTTTTCTTTTTGCTGCTCTACTAGTTATGTCTATTGCATATATACTGTACGCGTACCACGACCATAAAGAAGTAACTGATTTTTTAAAGCAAGAAAAAGCAGAAGTTGAAATGGATTTGGCTCAGATGGAAAACGAATATAAAGCAATGACGCTTGATAATGATTCGTTAAATACTCAGCTAAATTTTCAGACTATCAGAATTTCGGAAATGAGAGATTCTGTTAAGCAAATGCAAGCATCGGTATATTTATTACGTAAGTATAAGCGTATGGTGCGTAATTTAAAGGCTGAGAAAAAACAATTATTCTTGCTAGCCGATTCTTTAGATAGAATGAATCAGATTTTAATTGCACAACGAGATACTGTTGAACAAAAACTTCAGAAACAAACTTTACGTGCTGAGGAACTGGAAGATAAAAATCAACGTTTAACACAAAATGTTAAAAAAGGTTCGGTGCTTGATATATACAATCTTAAAGCTGAAGCTGTGAAAATTGGTTGGAGTGGAAAAATTACTACAACCCAAAGATCGAGAAGAGCTACCAGAATACGTGTTAGCATGACTTTAGGTAGAAATAGACTTTCGGAAATAGGAGAAAAAACTATACATGTTAGAATATCAACTCCCGAAGATAAGTTAATGGGAGTAGTTGCTGCCGGAACTAAAGAATTTTCGATTGAAGGTAGAAAAATGGATTATAGTGCAAAAACCAGAGTTCATTACGAACAACAAAACTTAGATGTTTCGGTTTTTGTTGAAGGTACCGAAGATGAGTTTGTAAAAGGTACATACTTAGTTGCTGTATATGCCGAAGGACAATTTATAGGAGAAACTGAAATAAGCCTTAGATAAAAGTTTAGGTAAGATTTTGTAAAAATTTAAATAAAAAAGCTTGTTCAATAATTATTGAACAAGCTTTTTTATTGTTTAAAACATACAGTAAATAACTATTATTTGTTAATTAACCCCGCACTTATAAAAATTTATTAATTGAAATTTTATGATTCAAATAATTTATCTAAAAGACATATACATTTAAAATTTTCTTACAATTAATACAAAAATTACTATCCACTGATAAAAATCATAACTACAAGCAATCAATTTATATACATTTAAAAACATTTAATTAAACCGAACTAATAACCAAATAATTATGACAGGTCAAAAAGGACTATTCAGTACCTCGGTAGGTAGAAAGAACTTGATGGCGATAACCGGATTATTTCTGGCATTCTTCCTCATCATTCACCTATTAGGTAACCTAACATTGCTTTTCGGAACAAACGAAGAGGCAATGGAACACTTTAACGAGTACTCTCATTTATTAGGGTCACTTACAATTATTAAATTAGTTTCGTATGCTTTGTATGCTGCAATTATTACACATGCACTTGATGCGTTACTAATTATTTTAAAAAATCAAAAAGCTCACGGCGATAAATATGTAAGCTTTGATGCATCGGCTACAAGCCCATGGTACTCTAGAAATATGGGAGTGTTAGGATCAATAATATTAATATTTATTGTACTACACATGGGTAACTTCTGGGCAAAATACAAACTTGGTATTGGTGCCGAAGGTCTTGACCAATTTACTTACGATAGCGGAGAAACTGGTGTAAACCTTTACAAGCTTGTTGTTGCTACTTTTAAAATGGAATGGCTAGTGGGTGTATATGTAATTTCAATGATTGCATTGGGTTACCACCTTTATCATGGTGTAAATGCTGCAACTCGTAGTATTGGTGTGTATCACAAAAAATGGATGAAGACTATGGAAACTTGCGGAAAGATTTTTGCTGTTGTAATTTCTTTCGGATTCGCAATTGTTCCTGTTGTTGTTTACTTTATTCGCTAATTCCCAAAAACTGAAAAACAAATGGCTTTAGATGCTAAAACCCCTGATGGGCCTTTAAAAGATAAGTGGAGTAATTACAAGGCTAAAACCAAGCTTGTAAACCCTGCTAACCGTAAAAAAATTGATATTATAGTTGTTGGTGCCGGACTTTCGGGTGGTGGTGCTGCTGCTTCGCTTTCCGAAATGGGATACAACGTAAAGGTATTTTTCTTTCAAGATACTGCACGTCGTTCGCACTCGGTTGCTGCACAAGGTGGTGTAAATGCTGCTAAAAATTACCGTAATGATGGCGATAATGTTTATCGTATGTTTTACGATACTGTAAAAGGTGGAGATTTTCGTTCAAGAGAATCAAATGTGCACCGTATGGCAGAATGTTCGGTAGAACTAATTGATCACATGGTGGCTCAAGGTGTTCCTTTCGGACGTGAATATTCGGGTTATTTAAGTAACCGATCTTTTGGTGGTGTGCTTGTATCTCGTACTTTTTATGCTCGTGGACAAACCGGACAGCAGTTACTTTTGGCTACTTATCAGGCAATGATGAAGCAAGTTAAAAAAGGTAACTTGAAACAGTTTAACCGTCATGAAATGCTAGATTTAGTAATGATTGATGGCAAGGCTCGTGGAATTATTGCTAGAAATTTGGTAACCGGAGAAGTTGAGCGTCATGCAGCACATGCTGTTGTACTTGGTACTGGTGGATTTGGTAAAATTTACTACCTATCAACTTTGGCAATGAATTCTAACGGTTCGGCTACTTGGAGAGCTCATAAAAAAGGTGCTTATTTTGCTAATCCATCATGGACACAAATACACCCTACTGCCCTACCTCAAGCAGGAGATCATCAAAGTAAACTTACTTTAATGTCGGAATCGTTGCGTAACGATGGTAGAATTTGGGTTCCGAAGAGAAAAGACGATGACAGATTACCTGGAGATATTCCAGCAGAAGATAGAGATTATTATTTAGAACGTAGATATCCTGCTTTCGGAAATCTTGTACCTCGAGATGTTGCTTCTCGTGCTGCAAAAGAACGTATGGATGCTGGTTTTGGTGTTGGATCGATGAAAAATGCGGTTTACTTAGATTTTAAAACTGCCATTGCACGATTAGGAATTGATACTATTAAAGAACGTTACGGTAACTTGTTTACAATGTATCGTAAAATTACTGGTATTGATGCTTATAAAGAGCCGATGAAAATTTCGCCTGCTGCACACTTTTCAATGGGTGGACTTTGGGTTGATTACGAATTACAAACTACTATACCTGGTTTGTTTGCTGTTGGAGAGGCCAATTTTGCCGATCATGGTGCAAACCGATTAGGAGCTAACTCTTTACTTCAAGCTTCGGTTGATGGTAATTTTGTACTTCCTAATACTATACCTAATTATTTATCAGATGAAATTCGTACTGGTGCAATTTCTACCGATCATCCTGAATTTGCAAAAGCTGAAAAGGATGTTATAGCACAGGTTCAGAAATTACTTGATATAAAAGGAACAATGCCGGTTGATAATATTCACCGTCGTTTAGGTAAGGTAATGTTTGCCGAGGTAGCAATGTCTCGTAACGAAAAAGGATTGATTTGGGCTATTGAAGAAATAAAAAGCTTAAAGAAAGAATTTTGGAGCAATGTTGCTGTACCAGGAGATTCTAATGGACCAAACTCTGAACTTGAAAAAGCAGGACGTTTAGCCGATTATTTAGAAATAGCTCAGCTTATGGCTAAAGATGCTCTCGACAGAAAAGAAAGTTGTGGAGCCCATTTCCGTGAAGAATATCAAACCGAAGATGGTGAAGCAGTACGTAACGACGAAGAGTTTATGTACTCGGCAGCTTGGGAATGGACTGATGGCTCGGACTGGAAGCTTCATAAAGAAGAACTCGATTTTAAAGATATTAAAGTAGCGGTTCGTTCATATAAATAACTATCAATTATCAATGTACAATTAACAATTAAGGCGTTGTGCTAATAATTGTTAATTGCATATTGATAATTGTACATTGAAAAAATATTATGAAAATTCATTTAAAAATATGGCGTCAGGATAATGCCAATACTCCGGGGAAAATGGTTGCTTACGACCTTGATAACCTAAGTCCTGATATGTCGTTTCTTGAAATGCTTGATTATTTAAACGAGCAATTGGCTGCAAAAGGTGAGCGTACTGTTGAGTTCGATCATGATTGTAGAGAAGGTATTTGTGGACAATGTGCGTTAATTATTAACGGACAAGCACATGGGCCAGAAGATCATTATACAACTTGTCAAACCCACTTACGTACTTTTAAAGATGGTGAAACTATTTTTGTAGAGCCATTTCGTGCAAAAGCATTTCCTGTTTTAAGAGATTTAAAAGTTGATAGAGGTTCGTTCGACAGAATTATACAAGCAGGTGGATACATATCGGCAATGACTGGTATGGCTCCCGAAGCAAACTCAATTCCTATACACCACAACATATCAGAAAGTGCTTTTGATAGTGCTGCCTGTATTGGATGTGGAGCTTGTGTTGCCACTTGTAAAAATTCATCGGCTGCTTTGTTTACTTCAGCTAAAATTTCTCATCTTGTAAAATTACCACAAGGAGAAGTTGAACGTCAGGAACGTGTTATTATGATGGTAAACCAACACGACGACGAAGGTTTTGGATCGTGTACACACACCGGAGCTTGTGCAGTGGCATGTCCTCAAGAAGTTTCTTTAGATAATATTGCCCGCATGAATTATGAGTATAATCGTGCTCTTTGCGAAATTGATAGTTAAAACATCAATAACTTTTACATAACTAAAACGCCCCTTATTACATGCTAATAAGGGGCGTTTTTATTTTAATCATCTTAAAATTGTAAGTAGTTAATTTTTAAACCAAACCTACAAGTTTCCATTCTTTTGGATTACTTTCAACAAAACGCTTACTCTCAACTTCATTCTCATTTAATTTATTCGATAATTTTTCCATCATCTCATAATCTTTATTATTAAACGAGTAACTCTCTGTAACCTGATAAATATTATATTTTAATATTGTTTCCTTTACCTCTAAATCTTTTTTATGCTTTTCCATATCCGAATTTAAAGGCAACCTTAATGGAAATGCACTAATTTTATCACAACCATTACTTCTTACAAATTCAATAGTTTCTTCAAACGACTTAACAGTTTGCCCAGGTATTCCGAAAATTAAACTTACTTTATAATTTACTTTTAGTAGATTTAATCGACTCATTGTAGATACAATTATTTTCATATTATTATACCTCCCAATTACTATCATCTCACTTTTATGAATTGTTTGAAGCCCAAATTCTAATTTTACTCTATCCGAATATCTACTACATAAATCTAAAAATCTATCGCCAACATCTCCTTTAACATTCTCGAAACGTACCTGTAAAGTAATCTTAGCATTTGTGCTATTTAGCACTTTTTCTAAAATATCAACATACTCTCCTTTCTTTTTACTAAAATTAAATGTTCCATCAATAATATTAATTTCTTTTACATTTAACTTCCTAAACAATTCTATTTCAGAATTCAGCCTTTGCATGTTTATATTAGTAACCTTTTTGTTCGATGCATTTCCCCACTCGCAAAACCCACAACTATACGGACAACCTCGTTTGGTTTCCCAATGAACCTTATCGTTATTAGTTAATAAATTGTTTTTTAAATAAGGAGATATTAAATCATCATCATCCAACACTTCATTTATTATCTTATCCTTACCATACTCACCTCCTATTATTTTTCTAATTGCTGTTTCCGAATACCCTTTTACAAAATAATCAACAGTAGGAAAGGTAGCAATTAACGTGTTATCATTAGTTGCAGTAACCTCATATCCACCTAAAATAATTTTACCCGAATAACTTTTTAAAACATCATTTACTAAATAATCAACATAAATATTAGACCAAGTTGAAACTCCTATTGCAATAAAATCATAATCGTTTGACTTATTTTTTATTTCATTGTTAAGTTTTTTTCTCACATATTTGTTAACATTTTCGGCATCATTATTTAACTCTCCAAACAAATTATTTAAATTAATACCATAATGCATTGGCTTAATTTTTTCATTAAATTTATTATTCTCTAAAGAAGTCATTATTGTTGCAATAGAATATGTAGTATCTGAATATTCTTCTTTTATAAAATCGAAACTTATTAATAAAATTTTTTTCATATTACTTTAGGTAGTAGTAGTTTTCATTAGTAAAATACAAGAGTTGTTATATGGCAATTATTAAAAAAAAGGATCTAAAATATCTAAATATTCCAGACCCTTCTTCATTACTTTTATTTACTTTTTATTATTAGGATTCATTTGTTTCCCTCTATTTCCTTGATTTTGTGCGTGAGTTTCGTTTTGTCCCGAAGTCCCTATGTTAGCATTCTTCATATCTGATTTATGATCATTTGCTTTTTTATCTTTTTCCTTATTGCTCATAATATTTTTATTTATTTACTTATTGATTGATTGATTGATTGTGTATTAGATGGTTTAGAAGGTGGACAGTTCCCTCTTTCTTTTCCCGAAGGGTTTCCAGTTGTACTTGGCCCATTATTTGGCTTACATGCAGGTTTTGGAGTTTGTTTATTATTTTGTATCATGGTAAAAAAATTAATGTTTTGCCTACTTCTGTTTTTAGTAGTGTTTCGGCTTGTTCCTACTGTAATAATACTATACTAATACTCTATAAAGTAGCCTAAGTTCACGAACCTTATCTAAAGGGATTTTGCTAATTTTATTAACATATATATTATCTGTTAAGTAATAATTAGATTCTAAAACAATATTAAATCTTGGAAAATCATTTCCTTTACTTCTATTATTATCGTGTTGCAGTGCTTGCAAGTTATCAATGATATTTGTTCCTCCTTTCGATACAGGATAAATATGATCTACCTCCCAACCAAACTTTGTTGCAAAACCATATTTACTTCTTTCAATAATAGCTCCGGCAATATCTAAACGGAATCTATCTTTATTTTTTCCTTGAATTGTTCGGGCCGAATTCCAAACTGCGTTAATCTTACTTTCTGTAAACTGTGGCATAATAATCTCTATTAATAATTACTAATACTTGTTTTTATTCATAACGAAATAACAACAATAGCATAGCAAAAAATAACATTGAGTAATGAGACCTATAAAATTCTATTTCATGATGATTTTAGAGCAATGAAACCCATATAGCTTAACTTTTAAGCAAAAAAAGAGAGGACTAAACAATAATTTGTTAGTCCTCTCTTTTATATTTACATCTATTATTCTTTAAAAAAATGCCTTTATTTCCTGCATCTCTTTCGAAATAGGTATTTTTTCTTTTTTACCAAATACTTCAACTACTATTGTTTTTAAATTCCTCATACCACTGGGTAAGCAATTTTTATTTACACAATACGACTTTTGTACCATAATAAATTGATTTGTACTAAATCCTTTATCTGCCCTTGTTTTAAAAGAAAAATCTACTAATAGTCCTGGTTTCCTATCCTTAAAAAAAATTTGTTTGTTATTCGATTCTGAACCTTCTTTTTTTGAAGTACCAATATAAACTATCGAATCTATTGCCACATTTATATACCCCTCCTTCAGCTTAATATCTATATAATTTAATGCCTTTGCACCTTTTACATCTGATATTAATTTATTTAACATAAAATTCAATCCATTTTTCAATTTTGTTTTGGCAATTCTACGTATCGGTACATTTAAATTTAGTTCTAAATCCTGAATTCCTCCATCAAATTCTTGAGTTTTAGAACTAACAAACAACACTGGAAGTTTTAAAATATCTGCCACACCAATACCGTCAATACTTTCCCCATCAAGCTCTATATCTAAAACCACAGCATCTGGTTTATACTCGTTCACTTTTGTTATAAACCTTTCCGAATCTGTATCGAAACAAACAACATCTACTAACTCAGTTTTCTTCAATTCAGTTACCAAGTTTTTCAAAAAACTTTTATTATCCTCTAATACAGCTACTTTAAATTTACCCATTTTAAAAATTGATTATTAATTTAGAACTATACGCATCCAATCCTTCACTATTTCTTATTTCAAAACAATCAGGAATTATTAAACTTAACCTATCATGCATGTTTTTAAGTCCAATACCTCCATTTTTTGTTTTTCCAACATGAGTTGTTTTAATTTTATTTGTAACCTTCAATTCAAACCTATCATCAGTTAAAATAACTTTTACATTTAAAAAATTAGGGTGATTTTTATCTCCATGCTTAAACGCATTCTCAATAAAATAAGCCGATACTAAATGAGGAATACAATATGCATTGTAGTATTTCGAATTTACATTAACCCCTCTATCATCAATTTTCATTGAATCAATTTCGGTTGATAACGCATCATTTAAATTCAAATATTGATTAATAAAATTCAATTCATCTCCAACACTTACAAGGTGATTTTCTCCTTCATAAAGAATATAATCTAACGTTTCAGTCATTGCATCCATTCCTCTATTAAGGTTATTAGCAATAACTTTTAAGTTTATCATTATATTATTTATGGTATGTGGTTTCATCTGAAACTTCAAGTTGTTTTTCCTTAACAACTCACCTTCAACTTCTAAATCCTGTTTTTGCGTTCGTAAAGTTTCGCTTTCCTCTACAGCAGTTTTACGTTTTAATTTTTCTTTAAAGAGTTTTATAATTAGAATAATACTAATAATTACCATTATTAGTATTATAATAGTTTCAGTTTTCATCGAAATGTTTGTTTAGTTGCACAAATATATTTTTTTACATCTATTTAACTAACATTTTTAAACAAAAAAAAACCATATAATATTAAATTAAAACTACAATACACATTAAAAATAATACAATGTAATAAACTGACAATTAGGTATTTAATTATATTTTACTCAAAAAACACAACAAAAAAACTCCAAAATCAACAAGACTTTGGAGTTTTAATTATTAATTAACTAATAACTTAAAAGCAGATAAAACTATTAAGGTATTAAATATGCAGTATCTCTATATCCAGGCGCGTCGGTATACCAATCGGTATATGATGCTCCTCCAGACTGAGCCCAAGCAAGGAAATGTAAATATCCTAGCATAATATTTTTTCTTTCTACTAAAAAAGGAATATCATGTTGAATATCTAAAGCCCAAGGCATATTTTCTACATTTCTGTAATATGTTCCACTTCCTGGTACCGAAACATCATCTTGAGTACCAAACAAACTTGATGATGCTAAATCTGTTGGTTTATTATCAATTAAATGAACCTCAATTTTACGAGAACCATTTACAAATATAAATGGATTAATTTTTTTAATATTTAATTTTTCAAGAGTTAAGCCAGATACAAAATTAACTTTAACCTCAAAACTTGGAGTTGAATTATGTACTGAAGTATTATCGTCCATTACAATAATTACCGCATTAGTTTGTCCGTTTTCAGTTCCGTTAGAAGCTAAACTTATACCTCCACTTGTTAAAATCTGACCAGAAACACTAGTTATAACCGATGGTGGTAATGCTAATTCAAATCCAAATCCGTTTTTGTACGATGCACCCACATTTTTAATTTTATAATGCCATATTACATGTACAACTTCATCATCAGCATTTAATACCATTTGAATTTTATAATTCAATACTAAATCGTTGAAATCGTAATCTCCCTGATTTGGCCATAAATCTTCGAAAAGAAGAGTTCCTACACCAAATTCACTTGGCCCCCATACGTCAGTTGCTAATTCTGGATCTTCTGGATAATCATCAAAAAAATCAATTACACCATCTCCATCAGTATCATCTTTCGGAATTTGAGATTTATCATACAATTTAGTTGTTAAATCATTAATAAGTAAATTAAATGGCTGATGTACAAATTGCCATCCACCAGTAATTTTATCCATAATTATAGTACGTCCCTCACCGTTAATATTTGCAGCCAACCATAAATTATCATCAGTATCGAATGTTAACGATGTTGGTTTAAAAGGAAGTGTTGTAGCATTAATTCTAACCGCTTCGTAACTACTAGGCCCACTAACATCAAGCCTATACAAACCCGAAAGTGTACACATATACATTTCTCCAGTTTCAGTAAAGGCCACATCTCCAAAACCATTATTGTGTAACCCATTTACAATGTAAGTATCAATTATATCAGCATTAGAAGGGTCTACAATGTATATTTTAGATAATGTAGAATAATATAGCATCCCATCTTGTTCTCTATATTCTAATCTTGGACCAGTAGATCCAACATCTCCTTTGTACGTAAATGTATCATTATCAATACTGTAAGCATACAATGCAAAAGGAGCCGAATTAACAACATAATAAACCAAACGATTAACCTGATCAAATGCACAAGCAATTGATCCTCCTCCAGGAATACTACCATTTACAATTGTTAAATCTCCTGTGGTGGCATTTATTGTAAATAATTGTTTGTTGGCATTTACTCCATATAAAATATCTGAAAGTGGCGCTAGTGTTTTTTCTGCAAACAACTGATGGCTAGTTTTACCCATTCCCACATTTACTATTTCTGCCGATGTTATTCCATCTACTTGCTTTGTTATATAAAGTTTATTAACATAAGTTGGTATTACTATTGTAAATTCATTGCCCTTACTTTTGGGTAATAGTAAACGAGATGTAATTTTTTTTCCCATTACCCTCTCACTTTTCGACACTCCATCAACATCATCGGCAGCTTCTTCTCCCGATTCTATTATACTGCTGTCGTACTCATAAATATTAAACTTGGTAGCTTCAGTAATTATATTTTCACCCAAAACCAACGTAATTGGTCGTCCGGTAGAAAAATCAAAATCATTTGGAATATTTAATTCTTCTTTTGCATTTTTTGAATCAGCAGGTAATACTTGCTCAATATCTTTTTCGAGTTTACACGATGTAACTGCCAACATACCTAATGCGGTAATGCCTAATGTTTTTAAAAAATTCATGTTATTTAGGTTTTTTTTTGATGCCAGTTCCTAAAATTATAAGCAACTGAAACTATTATTAAATAAGATTAAAAAAACAACCACACACTTTTTTGTATAATGGCAAATAATAATTTTAATCAATTAAAATATAAACCCATTTTTGTTTTATATCAATATAATATCTAGCACACGTACTTAGTTGTACAATAATATTGGTTGTTATCAATTAAACTAAAACAGGAAAAGGAACTAAACCACAAAGTAACAATCATAGTCAATTACAGTAAAACTCCTAATTATTAAATCTAATTTAACCACAAAACCATTTACATATGTAAGTATTTTGACTACATGTAAATTACTAAGACAATCATTCATTACAATAATTTTCATCGGTATTTATTGCAACAATTACTACCATATCAAAACCAACTAACTATTATACATCAACACTCCGTTAAAATATAAATTAATATACTTATCCTGATGTGTACCTAATTTCGTGTTTTTATAGTAAACCTAAAATTGAATTGCCATGGAACTGATTGAATTTATTGATAACTTTCCGAATGAAGATAGCTGTAAGCAGTATTTTAAAGAAATTAGAGAGAAAAAAGGTGTAGTTTGTCCAAAATGTGGAGGTATTAATCATTATTGGAAAAAAGATAAATCATCATTCGAATGTAAAAGTTGTGGTAGGAGAATATCGCTTAAAAGTGGAACTGTTATGCATAAATCAAAGTTGCCATTTAGATATTGGTTCATAACAATCCACCTTATTACTTCAATTAAAAAAACATTTGCCGCAAAAGAAATACAACGTCAGCTTGGACATAAGAGATATCAGCCTATCTGGCATATGATACATAAGATACGTGAAGCAATGGACAAACGTGATGATTTATGTTATTTGGTTGGTAAAATGGAATTGGATCATGCCTTTTTCTCTACTCAAACTAAACCAGAAGACAAAGGAGTTCCTTTTAAACTTGGTAGTGTACCTCAGAAAATACAAGATATTAGTAATGGCAGAGAGTGAAATTGTAGAAAACTCAAAGAAGGTAATGCCACCAAAACGTGTTGGTTATTTTAAAATGAAGGTTGTTTCAAATAATGCAGAAATAAAAAGTGATGATTCTAAGTATTTTGTAAAAATTAAAAATATTATAAAATCACACTATTATAATATAGTACTAAATGAAGATATAAAAAAAGTTTCCATGGGTACATATTGCAATCAGTAACGCTAAGAGGTGGTTCCTGAATACGTACCATATCATGAAATCAGAATATTTACAGAAATACCTAAATGAATTTTGCTATGATTTTAATCGCAAATTATTTGGAAAAGGTACTTTTGATAAACTTTTAATGGCATGTGCAACTAGAAAAAATACATTTAGGTATATATAAGGGTAAACATATAATGTTATTCTTTTTACCGTAATTTAGCATTCTTAGATTCAACTAATAAAACCAAAATTAAAATGAAAGTATTAGTAATAGGAGCTGGAAACATGGGTTTAACTTTTTCGGAAGGAATGGCAAAATCGCCATTGTTGACCGATAATAAGTTGATGATTCATGATACATCAGAAGAAAAAATTAAAGAATTACAACAAACTAATATTTTTGACGTTTATAGCAATATAGAAGATTGTTTGCCAAAAGCCGATATTATATTTTTAGTTATTAAGCCATATCATGCACCACATTTTTTTGATAAAGTAAAAAGCTTGGTAAATAATCAGCAAATATTTGTATCATTAATGGCAGGAGTTACAATTAATAAGATAAAAAACGGATTAAATATTGATAAGGTTGTGCGTACTATGCCTAACCTACCTGCAAAAGTAGCTAAAGGAATTACTTCTTATACTGCCGATGATTCGGTATCGAAAGTAGAATTAATGCTAATAAAGAACTTAATTGATACTACCGGAAAATCAATTCATGTTGATAGTGAAAGTTTTATTGATAAATCAACAGGAATTTCGGGGAGCGGTCCGGCCTACGTATTTTATTTTATGGAAGCAATGATGGAAGCTGCCAAAGAAATGGGATTCACAGATAATGAAGCCGAAGTTTTGGTTACTCAAACTTTTGAAGGAGCCATTGAAATTTTTAAACAACACGAAGTATCAACCTCAAAATGGATTGATATGGTATCGTCGAAAGGCGGTACTACTGAAGCTGCCATTAATTTAATGAATAAGTTTAATGTTAAAAAACTTATTAAAGATGCAGCATTTGCAGCAGCAAGCCGTGCAGTAGAATTAGGAAAGTAAGTTGTTTCAGTTATCAAATAAATTACTATAAGTAGTAAAACAAAAAAAGCACCAACTAACAGCTTATGTTAGTTGGTGCTTTTTTATTTAATATGAATAAACTTTTATTTATTCATATTTTTATCTAAGAAACCTTCCATTACCTCTTCACTAATTCCAGTGTTAGAGAATCCACCATCGTGGAAAATGTTTTGCATAGTAATTTTTTTAGTAAAGTCTGAGAACATCATAACTGTAAAATCAGCACATTCATCAGCCGATGCATTTCCTAGTGGAGAAATAGCCTCACAGAAGTTTAAAAAACCATCAAATCCCTTAATTCCTGTTCCTGCAGTTGTAGGTGTTGGAGATTGAGAAATTGTATTTACACGAACTCCTTTTTCTTTACCGTAATAATAACCAAAACTACGAGCTATAGACTCTAAGTATGATTTATTATCTGCCATATCGTTGTAACCAGGAAAAGAACGTTGAGCAGCTATATAAGAAAGAGCTACGATTGATCCCCCATCAGCCATTGCATCTTGCTTTTTTGCTACACTCATTACTTTATGGAAAGATACTGCCGATACATCCCACCCTTTTGTAAGGTAGTTGTAATCTAATTCAGTATAATGTTTTCCTTTACGTACGTTAATACTCATTCCAATAGAATGTAGAATGAAATCAAGTTTTCCTCCTAAAATTTCAACCGACTCGGCTATTAACTTCTCTAAATCTTCAAGATTAGTAGCGTCGGCAGGAATAATTTTAGATCCTGTTTTTTCTCCTAATTTGTTAATTTCACCCATACGCATTGCAATAGGTGCATTAGTTAATACAAATTCAGCTCCTTGTTCGTGAGCTTTTTCTGCTACTTTCCACGCAATCGAATGCTCATCAAGAGCACCAAATATTATACCCCTTTTTCCTTTTAAAAGATTATTGGCCATATTTTTTTTATTATTATATTTCGTTGTTTGTTAATCCGAACAAATATATAAAACTATACATATAAAACAATTTATATTCTACTATCAAAAACAAGTCTTATTTATAATTATATTTAAAAAAATAAACATCTTTATTTAACAATTAAACAAACTAATTTTCAACACTATACGTTTTTTACTGCAAGTAGTTCTTTTGCATGAGTTAAAGCACTTTCGGTAATTTTACTACCACTAAGCATCTTTGCAATTTCTTCAACTCTTTCATCGCTCGATAAAACTTTCATTTCTGTTTGAGTATCACCACCATTATCGTGCTTAAACACTTTATAATGCAACTGCCCCATACAAGCAATTTGTGGAAGATGGGTTATTGAAATTACCTGCATCTTTTTTGCCATACGTTCCATAATTAACCCAATTTTATCAGCAATATCTCCAGAAACTCCAGTATCAATTTCATCAAAAATTATAGAAGGTAAATTTTTCTTTGCCGATAAAATTAATTTAACCGCAAGCATAACTCTCGATAATTCTCCACCAGATGCTACTTTACCAATTTCATCGAACTTACCTCCTTTGTTTGCCGAAAACATAAATTTTATAACATCAATTCCTTCCGGTTCAAACTTTTCGGTTTGCTGTAAATCAATATTTAAATCGGCATTTGGCATTCCTAAATCGATTAAAACCTCTCCTATTTGCTTTTCTAAACTTGGAATGTTTTTAATACGTTTTTCTGATAATTTATTGGCAAATTTCGATGTCTTTTCTAACTCAACATCAGCTTTAATTTTTAAATCTTCAAGTTCGGCATCTAAATTATCTACCGAATCAACTTGGGTTTGTAGTTTTTCTTGAATCAATAACAATTCAGCAATATCAGCAACATTATGTTTTTTCTCAAGAGAAAATATAAGATTTAATCTTTCGTTTACAATATCAATTTGCTGTGGATTATATTCTGTTTCTTCGGCAAGTGCATCAATTTCCTGAGCTAAATCATCGCATTCAATAGCAATACTTTCTGCTCTTTGATAAAACACTTCTACCTTATCAGAGAAACTTTGAATTTTAGATAACGACGATTTTAAATGACTTAATGTTGATACAATTCCTGCCTGTTCATCAAACAATATTGACGACGACTCAGAAAGGCTACGTTTTATATCTTCGGCATTTGTTAATGTTTCAAGCTCATTTTCTAACACTTCTTTTTCTCCTGAAACCAAATTAGCTTCAACCAACTCGTCGAGCAAGAATTTATTATAATCGTGTGTTCTAATTAATTCGGCTTGTTTCGAAACTAATGTTTCATATTTCTTTTTTGCCGATTTATACAACTTATAACTTTTAGTATATTTCTGAAGCAAATCAGCGTTTTCTGAAATAGAATCTAATACATCTAATTGAAAATCGGCATCCGATAATTTTAATGTTTGATGTTGAGAATGAATATCTACCAAATTCTCTCCAAGTTCACTAAGTACACTTAATTTTACAGGAACATCATTTACAAAAGCACGAGATTTACCAGAAGGATAAATTTCTCTTCTAATAATTGAGTTGTCATCATAATCCAAATCATTTTCTTCGAAAAAAACCTGTAAATTATACGATGCTACATCTAAATTACATTCAATAACACACTTTCTTTCATCAATCTTTAAACTTTTAGCACCCGCTCTTTCTCCTAAAATAAGGCCTAAAGCACCAAGTATAATAGATTTTCCTGCACCTGTTTCACCTGTAATAATAGATAGTCCTTTCTCAAAATCAACTGTTAAATTATCAATTAAAGCAAAGTTATCAATGGTTAAACTCTTTATCATAGTAAATTAATTTTCTGAAATAATTTAAATGCGAATATAAAAAGTCTATCTCAGTATGTTCATGTTTTTATTAATATCTTATTATTTCTTCTTGAATTATAGTACAAAAAAACGGCATAAAGAATATTTAAATTCTTTATGCCGTTTTTAAAACTCTATTTTATTGCATCAACAATTTGGTTTACAGATATGTAAAATGCTGATTATTTTTTAACTGGAATTTTATCAACTCTAGTTTGGTGACGTCCACCTTCAAAGTCAGTACTAAAAAAAGCATCAACCATTTCAAGTGCCAATTCTAAAGAAACAAAACGTGCTGGCATGTCTAAAATATTTGCATCATTGTGTAAACGAGCAAGTTCGGCAAGCTCAACATTCCAACATAAAGAAGCTCTTACTCCTTGGTGTTTGTTTGCTGTAATTCCTGCTCCATTACCACTACCACACATAATAACTCCGAAATCGAATTCTCCATTATCAACACCTTTTGCAACTGGGTGTATAAAATCAGGATAATCAACACTATCGTTATTATATGGACCGAAATCTTTTACTTCAAATCCTTTTAATTCAAGGTGCTTAATAATTTCAGTTTTGTAATCTACTGCTGCGTGATCGCATCCTATAGCTATTTTCATTTCCTTAATTTAATTATGCATTACTTTATATTACAAAAAGCAAGGCTATTTATTCAAAATTTAAACCCTTTTATAAAACACTAAAGCGCTTTAAAATATATGTTTTAGCAATTCTTTAAATCAGTAATTGTTTCAATTGGATTTGAAGAATTAAAAACGAAACTACCCGCAACAAAAGCCTGAGCTCCTGCTTTTTCTAATTTAGGCAGAATTTCGGTATTTACTCCTCCATCAATTTCAATTATAGCATTCGATCCTTTTACCTTTTTAAGTTCGGCAAGTTCTTTAATTTTAGAATATGTATTTTCAATAAACTTTTGACCTCCAAAACCAGGATTTACCGACATGATAAGTACAACATCTAAATCGGCTAAAACCTCACTTAAAACCGAAACAGGAGTATGCGGATTAAGAGAAACACCAGCTTTCATTCCATGTTGCTTAATTAGTTGAATTGTACGGTGCAAATGTGTACAAGCCTCATAATGCACAACTAAAATATCGGCACCAGCTTTGGCAAAATCTTCAACAAATCTATCAGGATTTACAATCATTAAGTGTACGTCGAAAATTTTATCACTATGCTTACGCATTTGTTTTATAACCGGCATACCAAAAGTAATATTCGGCACAAAAACACCATCCATAATATCAAGGTGCAACCAATCAGCATCACTTTTATTAAGCATTTCAATTTCACTTTGCAAATTTGTAAAATCTGCCGCCAATAATGAAGGTGATATTATTCTATTTTCCATTTTGTTTGTTAATTGTATTGTAACTAATATTATTAAGTATTATGACGAAAGTGAACAAGAGCACACTATCAATTCTAAATAAATACGTTTTATTACTTATGGAGTATTTTAGGGTAGTTTAATAACCAAATGGGGTTACATTAAATATGCAACTATCTGCATACAATATATTTTAATTGTAAGCTGATAATTGCATATTTATATATGAATTTTATCCTAAATAAGTTTTCAGAATTTTACTTCTAGATGTGTGTTTTAATCTACGAATAGCTTTTTCTTTAATCTGACGTACACGTTCACGAGTTAAATCAAAAGTTTCACCAATTTCTTCAAGAGTCATTGGATGCTCATCTCCTAAACCGAAATATAAACTTACAACATCGGCCTCACGAGGAGTTAGTGTTGCTAAAGCTCTTGTAATTTCAGTTCGTAACGAATCGTTTACAAGATCTTTATCTGGAATTGGAGATTCTCCCGACTTTAATACATCGTATAAGTTCGAATCTTCTCCTTCAACTAAAGGTGCATCCATTGATACGTGACGTCCAGAGTTTTTCATCGACTCTTTTACGTCATCTTCAGTCATTTCTAAATTACCTGCAATTTCGTGTGCAGATGGTGCTCTTTCGTGCTCCTGCTCTAAACGTGCAAATTCCTTGTTAATTTTGTTTATCGAACCAATTTTATTCAAAGGCAAACGCACAATACGAGATTGCTCTGCCAATGCCTGTAAAATTGATTGACGAATCCACCATACAGCATAAGATATAAACTTAAATCCACGAGTTTCATCAAAACGCTGTGCAGCTTTAATAAGTCCAAGGTTACCTTCGTTAATTAAATCGGGAAGTGTTAAACCTTGGTTTTGATATTGTTTGGCTACCGAAACAACAAAACGTAAATTGGCTTTAGTTAACTTCTCTAAAGCACGTTGGTCTCCTGCACGGATTTTCTGCGCTAATTCCACTTCATCGTCGGCAGTAATTAAATCTACTTTTCCGATTTCCTGAAGGTATTTGTCAAGCGACGCAGTCTCTCTGTTAGTTACCTGTTTCGTAATTTTCAGTTGTCTCATATTATTATCTTTTATTATTCAATTAAAGAATCATCTAACGATATCTACTATTATTATATACGTAACAACTATTACTTTTGTTACACGTACTTCAACATTTATATATATAATTTATCGATTTATTTTCAATCTGTAATCAAACACTTATACATTGCATTATAAATATCTCAACATTAGGCTTTTACAATTTATTGTATTCAACATTAAAACCAAAATATTTTTACAATTATCCTGATAAACCTTATATAATTTAAGTTACATTCATTTATAATTTAAGTTACAATAATATTATGAGTGATAAAAAAAGAAAATACGATGAAGCTTATATGAAAATGGCCAGCAATTGGGCTGAGCTATCTCATTGTAAAAGAAAAAAAGTAGGTGCATTAATTGTTAAAGATCAAATGATAATTTCTGACGGATACAATGGAACTCCTTCGGGTTTCGATAATGAATGCGAAACGCCTGAAAACACAACAAAATGGCATGTACTACATGCCGAAGCAAATGCAATTTTAAAAGTAGCACATTCAACACAATCGTGTCAAGATGCAACATTATATGTTACACTATCGCCTTGCAAAGAATGTTCGAAACTAATTCATCAATCTGGTATAAAACGAGTAGTTTACAACATAGGCTATAGCGATACTACTGGAATTGATTTTTTAGAAAAAGCAGGAGTTAAAGTTGAAAAGTTAGAGATATTAAAACCCGACGATTAATATCTTATATGCCATATAATGAAAAAAATATTTGAAAACGGATATGCTCCTCTTCTTTTAGGAATTGCAACTGCAATAGGAATTTTATTAGGCAGTTATTTGCATATGAAAAGCCCTAGCAACCGCTTAATTGGGCTTGCCAAAAAAAACAGGAAAATTGATTTGTTAATGAATTATATTGACCATCAATATGTTGAACAAATTGATAAAGATTCGATATTAGATATAGCCATTAACGATATTCTTAAAAATTTAGACCCACACTCAACATACATTCCTGCATCGGAACACGAAGAAGTTAACGAAAATATGAATGGTAGTTTTGTAGGTATAGGTGTGGAGTTTAAGATGTACAGAGATACTTTACTTATTATGAATGTTCTGAAACACGGGCCTTCGGATGAAGTTGGACTAAAAAATGGAGATAGAATACTAGTTGTTGATAAGGACACTTTATTTGGTCAAAATATTAAAAGCGATGATGTTATAGCTAAATTAAAAGGAGAACTTGGAACAAAAATAAGATTAAGTGTTTATCGTCCATCAACAAACGAATCGTTTATAAAACATATAGAAAGAGGCAATGTACCAATTAAAAGTGTTGATGTTGCTTACATGATAAATGAGCAAATAGGATACATAAAAATTAGCCGATTTGCTGCATCAACCTACAACGAATTTAAACATGAGCTTACTAGTTTAAGAGAAAATGGTTTAACATCATTGGTTATTGATTTAAGAGATAATCCGGGTGGATATATGCACATTGCAACTGAAATTGCCGACGAGTTTATGTTTAAAAATAATATGATTGTTTATACTAAAAATCGTTCTGGTGAAATTGAAGAAAACTTCTCTACTTCTTCTGGAGATTTTAAAGATGGAAATTTATATGTGCTAATAAATGAAAATTCGGCTTCGGCATCTGAAGTATTAGCTGGTGCTTTACAAGATAACGACAGAGGTATAATTGTTGGTAGAAGATCGTTTGGTAAAGGGTTAGTACAACAAGAAATGGATTTAGGTGATGGATCGGCAGTTAGGTTAACTACTGCACGATATTACACTCCTACCGGAAGATCAATTCAGAAACCGTATTCAAACGGAAACAAATCGTACGATGATGATTATCTTGAAAGAGTAAAAAGTGGAGAATTGGTAAATGCTGATAGCATAAAAACTAACGAAACTTTAAAATATACAACTCCAGCAGGAAAAATAGTGTACGGAGGTGGTGGAATTATTCCTGACGTATTTGTTGCAATTGATACTACAAAATACTCATCGTGGATATTCGAAGCTTTTAGCTACAACAACTTAAATGTATTTTTAACAACTTATGTTGATTCGAACAGAAAGGAGCTTGAGAACATGAGTTACAGTAGTTTTAGAAAAGATTTCGACAAAAATAATGAAGTATATAAGTCTTTTATCAAATTTTTAAAGAAAAAAGATATATACCCTAAGAATAAAATCAAAGAAAAAAAATTAGTAAAACTTCGTATTAAAGCATACACTGCAAGAATGTTATGGGGTGATGATAAAATGTTTCCGATTTGGAATACAGAAGACTTAATGCTTAATAAAGTAATTAGTGTTGATGAAATATTGTTATGTAACTAAATAATATAATTACTGTTTATGTTTAAACTTTTTAAAAACGTGAACTTTATTTGCGTTATTTTCATACTTATATTAGTTAAGTATATGCAAAATAGGCAAGTTTAAAAAGTAAAAACTTTCAAAGTTAAGATCGTAATAACAAACATAATTTTTATATTTTATTAAATTTTATGTTTGTTCTCGCTATTTTCATAAATGGCATAATTTTTCAAACTTATAGAAAACCTTACTTATTTTGTACCTATATTGATGTAGATAGTTTTTTCCGCATTTTGTTTATTCAGTAATTCGTAATAATTATTTCTTAAAAACTTGTTATAATCTTCAATCATAATTTCTCCATTATTCAAAATAAAATGGATAGAGTCTTGGCCTGCTTTCTTAAATACTGAATCTCCAATAGATATTTTTCCGTAAATGTAATTACTCACTACTTCTTTATGATAATCGTTTAAAATCACATACCTTTTTGGGATCACCCATTATTCCGGGTCACCCATTATTTCTGGGGACAAACTGATAAATACCTATATTCGCAGATATAAAAATCACAACACATCAATCATTGAATTTAGAATTAGCCAAATATTTATTCCCGGCAGGAG